>JAEUNV010000389.1 GCA_016790385.1 Zoogloea sp. | reverse complement strand
CCGGGAGATGCCGAAATGCCGGTGATAGAAGTTGATGGCGTCGTAGCTGGTGGCCGAGCCTTGCACCGACAGATGCAGGCGCAGGTCGGGGTGGGTCTTGCGGGCATAGGCCATCAACCCCGGGTCGGCGAGGATCACCGCATCGATGTTGAAGGCCGCGGCCCGGTCCACGGCGCAGGTCCAGCGTTGCCAGTTATGGGTTTGCGGATAGGTGTTGAGGGCCAGCAGCACCTTGCGGCCCCGGTCATGGGCGTAGCGCACGCCCTCGGCCATGGCCTTGTCGTCAAAGTTGAGGCCGCTGAAGTTACGGGCGTTGGTGGCGTCCTTGAACCCGAGGTAGACGCAATCGGCGCCGTGATCGATGGCTGACTTGAGGGCGGGGAGGCTGCCGGCAGGGCAGACCAATTCGATGGAACGGGGAGAGGTCATTGGGTTGGGGCGGCGGAAATAACGCGGGCGAAATGACGCGGGCGGACTATAGGCGGGGAGGCTTTCCCCGGCCTTGACCGTCGTCAACGGAAGACACGGGGCGAGGGGCGGGCAGACCATAAACCCTAGGGTATATATGGGCTTTCGGCCTCGGCGAGTGCATACTCAAGTTATGTGCTCTTTTCATATTGTTCATGTCCATATCCCAGCCTCGCCGCCGCATTCTGACCACCGGACTTGGTGCTGCCCTGCTCCTTTTGGGTAGCGGTGGTGGCTGTGGGTCACGCCAGCGGGAACCTATCCGATTCGCCACCAATCCCTGGCCGGGCTATGACCCGCTCTATGTCGCCAGGGACAAGGGCTATTTCGCAGACGCCGGCCTGGAGGTCGTGTTGGTGGATCTGACGTCCATCGGCGCCTCCCGGCGGGCCTTTGAGCGCGGCCAGGTGGATGGTTGCGGCGCCACCCTGGTGGAGATCCTGCTGGCGGCCGACCAATCGGGGATAAGGCCGCAGATTGCCGCGGTGGTGGATTACTCCGACGGGGCCGATGTGCTGGTTGCCGCGAGAGCTGTGAAAAGTCTGGCCGACCTGCGCGGCCGCCGGGTCGCCATCGAGCCCGGAACCCTGCACATCCAGCTGCTGGCCCTGGCCCTGGACAGCGTCCAGCTTACGATCCGAGACGTGGCCCTGGTGCCCATGCCCCAGAACGCCATGCCGGCCGCCTTCTCGGACGGCCTGGTGGCCGCCGCCGTGTGTTTTCCTCCGGAATCCAACCGCCTTCTCGAGACGGGGGGCCGGGTGATCTTCCATAGCGGGCAGGTGCCGGGCGAGGTGGTGGATACCCTGGTGTTCGACGAGGCGTTTGTGAGCCGTCGGGGCAATGAAGTCCAGGCCTTTGTCGGTGCCTATTACCGGGCCATGGCCTTCATCAATGCCAACCCGGATGAAGCCCATGCCATCATGGCCCGGCGCGGAAACATGAGCGTTGAGGAATGGCGGCAGACCCTCAAGGGCCTTCGTTTCGTGGGCCGCGAGGAGCAGGTCGAACTGCTTTCGCCCGGCGGAGCGGTGGAGCGTTCCCTCAACAATCTGCAGAGCGCAATGTTGGCCCTGGCCCAATTGAGGCAGAGCCGGAGACTCAAGGATTTCCTCATCGCCCGGGAGCTGATTGCCGGCGGCCACGTCGGGGCGTGAGGCGGTGGCGTCGGGACGGGCGCGACGGGCTTCAGGCATGGCACGATGGCCGGGCCGAGCTGGCAGATGCGTCTGCCCCGGGTTTGCTGCGTGAGGCCGCCCCTGTGGGGCCGCGCGACCCTATAATCAGCCCATCCCCCACGCTATTTTCGTCGCCCCATGCTGTTCTGGTTCGTCATTGCCTATTGGCTGATCTCGGTGGCCATCGGCCTCATCGCAGCCACCCGGGTCCATAACACCCGGGATTTTGCCGTCGCCGGCCGGCATCTGCCCTTCTACATGGTCACCGCGACGGTGTTCGCCACCTGGTTCGGGGCCGAGGCGGTGCTCGGGGTGCCGGCCACCTTCCTCAACGAGGGCTTGCGCGGTGTGGTGGCCGACCCCTTCGGGTCGTCCATGTGCCTGATTCTGGTGGGCTTGTTTTTTGCCGCGCCCCTTTACCGCATGAACCTGCTGACCATCGGCGACTTTTACAAGAAGCGCTACGGCCGTGGTGTCGAGGTGCTCACCACCATTGCCATCGTGATCTCCTACCTGGGCTGGGTCGGGGCGCAGATCACCGCGCTGGGGCTGGTCTTCAACGTGGTGTCGGCGGGTGAGATCAGCAAGGTGGCGGGCATGTGGATCGGCTCCATCACCATCCTCGTCTATACCCTGTTCGGTGGCATGTGGGCGGTGGCGGTCACCGACTTCCTCCAGATGATCATCATCGTCATCGGCATGCTGTGGATCGGCGGAGAGGTGAGCAGCCTGGCCGGCGGTGTCGGCGTGGTGGTGAATCACGCCATGAACGAAGGCAAGTTCGCTTTCTTTCCGGCGGCCGACCCGAAGGAGGTCATTGCCTTCATCGCCGCCGCGGTGACCATGATGCTCGGCTCCATCCCCCAGCAGGACGTCTTCCAGCGGGTTCAGTCGGCCAAGTCCGAGAGAATCGCGGTGTGGGGCTCGGTGTTCGGCGGCGCCCTCTATTTCGCCTTCGCCTTCGTGCCCATGTTCCTGGCCTACTCGGCCACCCTGATCGATCCGGCCATGGTATCGCGCCTGATTGATGCCGATTCCCAGATGATCCTGCCCGAGCTGGTCCTGTCCAAGGCGCCGCTGGTGGCCCAGATCCTGTTTTTCGGCGCCCTTCTTTCGGCCATCAAGAGCTGCGCCTCGGCCACCCTGTTGGCCCCTTCGGTCACCTTCACCGAGAACATCCTCAAACCAGCGCTGCCCCAGCTGACCGACGCCAAGCTGCTGTTCTGGATGCGCGTGGTCACCTTCAGCTTCACCGTGCTGGTCACGCTTTACGCCATGGTCTCCGACGCCAGCATCTTCAAGATGGTCGAAAACGCCTATCAGGTGACCCTGGTGGCGGCCTTCATTCCCCTGCTTTGCGGCTTGTATTGGCGCCGTGCCACCAATCAGGGCGCGCTGGCCTCCATTTTCTGCGGTGTGAGCGTGTGGCTTGCCGTGCACATTGCCGGGGGCGACGATCCCTTCATTCCCGCCCAGCTTGCCGGTCTTGTGGCGAGCGTTTTCGGCATGATCGCGGGCTCCCTGCTCAAACAGTGGCTGCCCCACGACCATGGAGTGCACGAGCGCCTGCGCCACGGCCACCAAGCGGCGGCGTCCCACGGTGTCGCCCACGAAGGCATCGGGGCCATCCACCGCCATTGAGCGCGGCCCGGGGAACCCCGGGTGCGTTGGCGCGTCTCTTCTTCCGATGCCCATTGATAACCAGGACTTTTCAGCCTTGACCCCAAGCGCGTC
>JAEUNV010000383.1 GCA_016790385.1 Zoogloea sp. | reverse complement strand
GCATGCCGCCGCGCTCTTCAATCAGGAGCGGGCGGGGCATGTCTACTCGCGTATCTCCAACCCCACCAACGCGGTGCTGGAGGAGCGCATCTCGGCCCTCGACGGGGGCGTGGGCGCCATTGCCTGTGCCAGCGGGCAGGCTGCCCTCCTGCTCGCCATCACCACCCTGATGGGCAGCGGCGGTCATATTGTGGCGTCCCGCTCGCTGTACGGCGGCTCCCACAACTTGCTGGGCTATACGCTGCCCCGCTTCGGCATCCACACCACCTTTGTTCCCGCTGGCGATCTCCAGGCCTGGCGCAACGCGATCCGCCCGGAAACGCGCTTGCTCTTTGGTGAATCTGTCGGCAACCCAGGCCTTGAGGTGCTCGACATTCCGGCCATCTCGGCCATCGCCCACGATGCCCATGTGCCATTGCTCGTGGATGCCACCCTGGTCACACCGATGCTCCAGTGCCCCCTCGATCTGGGCGCGGATCTGGTCATGCACTCGGCCACCAAGTACCTGGGGGGCCACGGCGTGGCCATTGGAGGCCTGCTGGTGGATGGCGGCAGTTTTGACTGGGAGGCCTCGGGCGGCAATTTTCCGACCCTGACCGAACCCTACGACGGTTTCCATGGGATGGACTTTGCCGAGGAGTCACCCATTGCCGCCTTCCTGCTGCGGGCCCGCCGCGAAGGACTACGGGATTTCGGCGCCTGCCTATCGCCCATGAATGCATTCCAGATTCTTCAGGGCATGGAGACCCTGGGGCTGCGGATGGAGCGGCATGTGGCCAATGCGCGCCAGCTTGTGGCGCATCTGGTCCGGCATCCGCTGGTTGAATCGGTCGCATGGCCGGAACTCGAAGGCCATCCCGATCACGCTCTGGCGGCCCGCCTTCTTCCCCGGGGCTGCGGTGGCGTATTCAGCTTCAGCCTCAAGGGTGGCCGCAAGGCGGGCAGCGCATTCGTCGAAGGCCTGCGTCTGTTTTCCCACCTCGCCAACGTGGGCGATGCCAAGTCCCTCGCCATCCATCCGGCCAGCACCACCCACTTCCGCATGTCACCGGACGCCCTGCTGGCGGCCGGCATCACGGAAGGTACGATTCGCCTGTCCACCGGGCTGGAAACCGCTGCCGATCTGATCGAAGACCTGGACCGCGGCCTCCACGCCGCCCAGAAAGCCACCGCCTGAACGCTGCCGATGACATACAGCCTTGCCCCTTATTGCTACACCGGCGGCCGAAGCACGACGCCCGGCCGCCCTACGATTCTCTTCATTCACGGCGCCGGACACGACCACAGCGTCTGGACCTTGCAGAGCCGTCACTTTGCCTCCCATGGCTGGAACGTGCTTGCCCCCGATCTCCCTGGCCACGGTCGCACGCCAGGGCCCCAGGCCGAGTGCATTGAAGCGCTGGCCGACTGGGTACTGGATTTGGCAACCAGCCTCGGTATTGAACATATTGCGCTAGCCGGTCATAGCATGGGCTCCCTGGTGGCCCTCGAAGCGGCCGCCCGGGCCCCCCGTCGCGTCACACACCTTATGCTCATCGGCTCGGTTGCGCCCATGCCGGTAGCGCCTGCCCTGCTCGATGCCACCTTGAGCGCGCCGGACCGCGCCCACGCCATGATCAATTCGTGGTCCTATGCCCCCGGCGCCCAGTTGGGCGCCAGCAGCATTCCCGGAATCAATCTCACAGCCCTCAATGAACGCTTGATGCAGCGCCAGGCGCCCGGGGTCTTGCACCGGGACATGGCCGCATGCAACGCCTACACGGGCGGCTTCGAAGCGGCGGCACGGGTGGCCTGCCCCTGTCTGCTCCTGAGTGCAGCCCTTGACCGCATGACCCCGCCCAAAGCCATCGCCCCCCTTGCTGCC
>JAEUNV010000368.1 GCA_016790385.1 Zoogloea sp. | reverse complement strand
CCGTCGCCATCGTCATCGATGCCTTTCACCCCGGCGGCGCCATCGTGGGTTTCGTCGGCGGGCAGGTCGTCGTCGGGCGTGCCGTTGCGGTCGTTGTCGGCGTCGGCGAAACCGTTGCCGTCCCGGTCGAGGGCGGCCGGCAGGGCAACGGCGAGAACGTCGCGGGTGCCGGTTGTGGTTTCGAGGGGGACCAGCAGGCGCTGCGAGCCTTCGACCATCACCGCCACGCGGGCCATGGCCAGGCGGGCATCGCGCTGGAGCAGGGCGCGCCCGGACAGGTGCTGATTGGTCTGCTGCACCCCCTGGAGTACACCGTTCAAGCCGGCCATGAGGAGCGCGGCAATGACGGCGGCCACAAGGAGTTCGGCGAGGGCCATGCCGCCCTGTCGGCGCATCATCGGGCGACCAGGGTGTCCAGACTGACCGGCGTGTCGGCAATGGCGGCGCGCACCCAGATCAGGTCCGTATCGACGCCGGTGAAACCATTGTTGTCCCCGTCGGCGTTGTCACCGTCGTAGCGGCTGAGATAGATGAGCACGCGGGGGTTGCTAGCCACCGGGTCGGACAGGCTGCTCGCAGTGTTCGGTCCGCCTGCGGCGACGGCGGCGGCGTCCAGGTCGTCGAAGCGGCTGCCGGTGACATCACGGAGCTTGTTGGCGGCGCTCATCCAGAGCGCATCGTCCTTGGCTGCCGTGGGGGCATTGCGTGTGGCGTTGCCCAGCGACTCCAGCGCCGGCACGAGCACCACTGCGAGCAGGATGACCGCGACCAGGGCCTCCACATAACCGAATCCGCGCTGGTTCCTCATTGCAGGGTCACCCGTCCGGTCTCTGTGGCCACCAGCACGTTCTGGCTGTGTGCACCGGCATTGATGCGAATCCATACGCTGGCGCCGCTCAGGCGCAGCAGGTTGGCACCGTTGAGTAAGGCCTGGGCGCCGTCGGCGGTGAACAGGAGCTGGCTGGTGCTTCCCATCGCGCTGACAAAGCCTTGACCATCGGCCCGGGCGGCGGGGAAGGGGCTGCCGTTGCCCAGGGTCTCGGCATAGTCCTGCCGCGAAAGGGGGTGGCGCACGCTGAACTGGGGGGTGGGCGGCAGGGTGCTGGTATCCAGCACGAACACCTTGAGCGTGTCCGAATCGGTGTTGGCGGTGAGCGATACGCCGTGGGAGCGTGCTGTGCGCAGGCTTTCGTCGCGGGCGAAACGCAGTGCGGCAGCGACGCGTTCTGCGCCCTCCCTGGCTTGGGTCGGAAGGCTTGCGCCGATCAGTATTGGGACAGTCGTTGCGGCCAGCATGGCGAGCAGGCTGACAACCAAGAGGAGTTCGATGAGGGTGAGGCCGCGACAGCGGAGCGGGCCTGAAGGGGTATCGCGGGGGCGGGGCGATCCGGGCGGAGTGTGGTGCCGGGCCAAGGCCGGGGGCTTAGCGGGTCTGGTAGGCCGTGATGTTGGCGATCAACTGGCCGGTCTTGTTGTCGAACTTCCAGCCGCCGGTGGTGCCGCTGGCGGTCATGCCGAGGGCGCCGGTGGTGACGATCTCG
>JAEUNV010000317.1 GCA_016790385.1 Zoogloea sp. | reverse complement strand
TTGTGGGAGGCGAGCAGTTGGCCGCCTTGATGGTCGATCACAACGTCGGGGTTTCTCCGCTTAGTCGATTCGAAATCAAGCGGGTCGATTCGGACTACTTCGAGGGGGACAGTGTCTGAGACGGAGTCGTCTTCGGGGGGCAGTGGATTTCACGAGCTTCGAAAAGATCGAAGACGATTTTTTCCGGCAGGGCCACCAACTGGCATGCGCAGCGGATCCCGGTGAAGCGCTGTCCAGCGCGAGGACGCTCAGTTTCAGAGACTCGGCGGAAGTCGCCTGACAGGCATACCAAGCGGGACCGTCTGGTCACGTTCTGGCCAGCGCTCCGTCAAAGCCTGTCCAATCAGATCCTGATGCGGGGGTCACTGGAAGCCGAGATGCGCCTTCACTAGCCAGCGAAGTTTTTGCTTTCAGGGTCTTGGAGAGATGGCGGAGCCACCCGGAGCCACCCGAAAGTGGCCATTCGACGTTTTCGATTCCCATCGCCCGCTCCACATAGGATTCCGGCAGATCGTTGATCTGCGAGCAAAAAGGCCAACCTCAAGGGGTTGGCCTTTTTGTTGTCTGGTCGATATCTGGTCACGGGCGGATCGGCCGAGATCAATGGATTTCAAAGCCTTCTGCGCCGCCCGATGATCCCGCCCCAGCCCCCTCAGAGCGCCTCCAAGCCGTCGATCACGACCCGCAATTGCGCCAGGGCCTCGGTCAGGTGCAGGGCGCAGGTGTCCCGGTCGTGGCGGTTGGCGGCTTCTTCAAGGCTGGCGGCGGCTTCGCCCAGGTCGAAGGCGCCCAGGGTGCGCGCCGTGCCTTTCAAGGTGTGGGCCAGGCGCACCTGGGTGCCCCAGTCGTCGGCATCCCGGGCCTTGAGGTAGTCGGGTTCGAACATGCGGCCGTGGGTGTCGCGGAATTTGGCGAGCAGGCGCAGATAGAGCGGCAGCCGGCGCACATGCGTCAGGCCGACCGCCACGTCTATGCCGGGGAACTCCGGGTTGGGGCCGGCCGCCGGTGCGTTGTCCCCGCCAGACTGAATCCTTCGATCCTGGAGTGAATCTTTTGCTTGCCAGTCTGGCAGGCAGGCCAGCAGCTGTTCAAAGAGATGCTCCATCCGCACGGGCTTGGGCACGTGCCCGTTCATGCCCGCCTGAAGGCAGTGCTCGCGCTCCTCCAGCAAGACATTGGCGGTCAGGGCGATGATGGGGAGATCCTCATATCCTGCCGTCTCCCGCAAACGCCGCGTGGCGGTGTAGCCGTCCATAACCGGCATCTGCACGTCCATCAGGATAAGGTCCGGGCGCTTTGCGAATACCGCCGACAGACAGTCCTGCCCGTTGACGGCAAAGCGGGCCGTCACGCCTGCATTGGCAAGCAGTTCACCTATCACTTCGCGATTGATCTCAACGTCCTCTGCGACAAGGATGTCGATTCCACTGAAGCGCGCCCAGTTCTGGGTGGCTGCCTTGCGGCGTTCCAGCAGCGGCGCCTCGTCGCTCAGCATGCCCAGGCTGTTGGCCAGCTCCACGTAAAGGTGGCGGGCGCAGATCGGCTTGGCGAGCACCCCGTCGATCTCGTGAGCCACGCCATCCAGCTCGCTGTGGTGGCTGAAGGCGCTGACCAGGATCATCTTTGGGGCGGTCGTGCCATGGCTGGCATGGATAGCCCGCATCTGCCGGATGGTTTCAATCCCGTCCATGCCGGCCATGCGCCAATCGATCAGGCAGGCGAGATAGTCGGGCGGCGGGGTGGCGTTCATTTTCAGGACGGCTTCGTGGCCGCTGGCGGCGACCTCAGCCTGGAGGCCCAATTGGCTGGTCAGGCGGCAAAGTATGTTGAGGGAAACGGGGTTGTCATCGACGATCAAGACCGGACGCTGCGCCTGCTGGGCCAGTCTTGTTCCAAACTCGCCAATGCCCAGGCGGCGATCGACCTTGAGGGATTTGAGCCGGACGGTGAAGTGGAAGGTGCTTCCCTGGCCCAGCACACTT
>JAEUNV010000290.1 GCA_016790385.1 Zoogloea sp. | reverse complement strand
GTTTCAGCTGGAGATACCCATAATGTCAATGGCAGACCGCGACGGTTTCATCTGGTACGACGGCAAGCTCGTGCCGTGGCGCGAAGCGACCACCCACGTGCTCACCCACTCCCTTCACTACGGCCTGTCCGTGTTCGAGGGTGTCCGCGCGTACAACACCGTCAAGGGCACGGCGATCTTTCGCCTCGCCGAGCACACCCAGCGCCTCCTTAATTCCGGCAAGATCTACATGATGAACATTCCGTATTCCAAGGAAGTTCTCATGGAAGCTCAATTGGAAGTCGTTCGCGTCAACAAGCTTGAAAGCTGTTACCTGCGCCCGATTGCTTTCTACGGCTCCGAGAAGATGGGGATCTCCACCAAGGGAGCAACAGTCCACGTGGCGATTGCGGCGTGGCCGTGGGGTGCCTACCTGGGGGAGGACGGCCTTCAACGTGGCATCCGCGTCAAGACCTCGTCCTTCGCACGTCATCACGTCAACGTCACCATGCCGCGCGCAAAGCTGGCCTCCACCTACGCCAACTCGATCCTGGCAAACCTGGAAGCCACTGACGCAGGCTACGACGAAGCATTGCTCCTCGACACCAACGGTTTTGTGGCCGAAGGGGCTGGCGAGACCCTCTTCGTGATCAAGGACGGCGCCATCTCCGAACCCGAAATCGCCTCTGCCCTCACCGGCATCACCCGCAACTCGATGATCCAGGTTGCAAAAGAATTCGGATTGGATGTGATCTCCAAGCGCATCACCCGTGACGACATCTATATTGCTGACGAAGCCTTCTTCACCGGCACCGCGGCTGAGGTCACTCCCATCCGCGAACTCGATGGACGAGTGATCGGCGAAGGTCACCGTGGCCCGATCACCGAGAAGTTGCAATCCCGCTTCTTCGAGATCGTCAATGGCAAGGCTCCCGAATACGAACACTGGCTGTCATTCATCTAAGATCCCAGGAGAAATCGATGCCCGAGAATCAGGACAAGACCAAGCCGATCACCGTCACCGCCAAGGAACTCCCGCTCCACTGCCCGATGCCCGACGCACCGTTGTGGGCCCGGCACCCCCGCGTGTTTCTTGATGTGACGGCCGAAGGCAAGGCCACCTGCCCGTATTGTGGTGCTCAATATGTCTTTTCCGGCGAGTTGCCCAAGGGACATCACTGAGCGTCAATCCAGGCTTCGGCCGGCACGGGGGCGGCAACGCCCCCGCGTCACGTCACGACGTCCTTCCGGGAGCCCTGCCTCATGAGTAGTCCGATCTTCACCACACCCGACGAGGTCGAGGCAGCCTTTTACGCGGCCCTTGCCCACGCCGATCTCGACCGAATGATGGCGATCTGGTCCGAAGATGACGAAGTCGTTTGCGTCCACCCGGGCAGCATTCGCCTGATCGGGCTGGTGGCCATTCGCGAATCCTGGCGCCAGCTTTTTGCCAGTGGAGCCCGAATCACCGTCAGCGCCACTCACCCGGTACGCTGGTCCAACCTGATGACAGCAGTGCATACGGTCCATCAGCACGTTCACGTGGAAGGAGACGACCGCCTCCATCCACCGATCATCGCCACCAACGTCTTCGCCCGTGGAGCCCTTGGCTGGAAAATGGTGATGCATCACGCCTCTCCCGCCCCCGACATGGACAACCTGCATAGCAACGACAGCCCGCACGTCATCCATTGACGCCTCCACCCCCCTACACCGCGCCCGGCTGGCTTCCCGGCGGACACGCCCAAACCATCTGGCCGATTTTTCGCAAGGGGCCGTTGCCCGATTTCCGGCGGGAACGCTGGAACACGCCTGACGGCGATTTCATTGATCTGGACTGGCTCCCAACGATTGCCGGCGCCCCCCTTGTCGTCCTGTTTCACGGACTCGAAGGTTCAAGTCGCTCCCCCTATGCCCGCAGCCTCATGCGCAAACTCCAGGACATCGGCTGGAACGGCGTCGTGCCCCACTTCCGTGGCTGCTCCGGCGAACCTAACAGATTACCCCGCGCCTACCACTCGGGTGACGCGGACGAGATTGGCTGGATACTGGAACGCCTCGCCTCCCAGCACCCGGCGAGCCTTCGCTTCGTCGTCGGAATATCGTTAGGGGGCAATGCCCTCCTTCTCTGGCTGGGAACCCGAGGACGCGTCGCCTGCCGCACCATTGATGCGGCTGCCGCCGTCTGCGCCCCCCTCGACTTGACCGCAGCGGGCCACAACTTGGGGCGAGGTTTCAATCGCCTCTACACCCGTCACTTTCTGGCCACGCTCAAACACAATGCAGCCGCCAAACTGCGACAACATCCCGGATTGTTCAACCTGGAAAACGTGCTTCGCGCCACCAACCTTTATGAGTTCGACAACTTGGTGACGGCACCGCTGCACGGCTTTCGCAATACCGATGATTACTGGCATCGCGCATCCAGCAAGCCCTACCTGAAGGAAATCCGCGTGCCAACCCTGGTCCTCAATCCACTCAACGACCCTTTCCTTCCACCCCGCTTCCTGCCCGGCCGCCTCGATGTGTCATCCTCAGTCACACTGGAGCAGCCCTCGGACGGTGGCCACGTGGGCTTCGTATCAGGTGGATGGCCAGGGAATCTCGACTGGCTGCCTCGACGTTTGGTGCACTTTTTCACGCTTTGCCACAATTCCTGAAGCACATCCTTCCCTGGTGCCGAGGTGTCATGGTGCACCGCGTATAATTCAGAATTCATTTTTCAAGACCGGAGTCAGCAGCATGTTCGTCCCCGCCCCCGAGATCTTCAAGGCCTATGACATTCGCGGCATCGTTAACAAGACCTTGACCGTCGAAGCCGTCCGGGCCATCGGCCACGCCCTCGGTTCGGAAGCGGTCGCACGAGGCCAACAGGCTATTGCAGTCGGCCGGGATGGCCGCCTGTCCGGGCCCGAGCTGGCGGGCGCCCTGTCCGACGGTATTCGCGCCGCTGGCGTCGACGTGGTAGACGTGGGCTGCGTCCCCACTCCACTGACCTACTTCGCGGCTTACGAACTGGGCACGAACTCCTGTGTATCTGTCACCGGCAGCCACAACCCCCCCGATTACAACGGCCTGAAGATGGTCCTCGGTGGCCAGACCCTGTTTGGCGAGCTGATCCAGGGGCTGCGGCAGCGCATCATCGACGGCAACCTCGTCAACGCGGCTGTCCCTGGCAAGCTCACCCAGGCCGATGTGGTTCCCGCCTACATAGAAAAAATCATCGGAGACGTGAAGCTCTCCCGCCCGATGAAGATTGTCATGGACAGCGGCAACGGGGTGGCCGGCGCGGTTGCCCCTGAACTCTTCAAGCGCCTCGGCTGCGAGCTGGTCGAGCTGTTCTGTGAAGTGGACGGCAACTTCCCCAACCACCACCCGGACCCCTCGAAACCGGAAAACCTGGCTGACGTGATTCGTGCCCTGAAAGAAACGGACGCCGAGATCGGCCTGGCCTTCGACGGAGACGGTGACCGCCTGGGCGTAGTGACCAAGGACAGCGAGATCATCTTCCCCGACCGCCAGCTAATGCTGTTTGCCGAAGACATGCTCACCCGCGTGCCGGGCGGCGAGATCATCTACGACGTCAAATGCACCCGCAACCTGGCGGGCTGGATCAAGGATCGCGGTGGCAAGCCCACCATGTGGAATACCGGCCACGCCCTGGTCAAGGCCAAACTCAAGGAAACCGGCGCCCCCCTGGCCGGCGAGATGAGCGGCCATGTCTTCTTCAAGGAGCGCTGGTACGGCTTTGACGACGGCCTTTACACCGGCGTCCGCCTCCTCGAGATCGTGTCCCGTCAACCGGACGCC
>JAEUNV010000214.1 GCA_016790385.1 Zoogloea sp. | reverse complement strand
TGGGCCTGACCGACTATCTCGACACCCAACGCAACCTGCGCGCCGCCCGGATCGAAGCGATCCAGGCCCGCGCCGACCTTTCCCGCGCCGCCCTGATGCTGCGCCTGGCCGGATCCACCCCATGACCCGCAAGCTCATCGCTGCCCTCCTCGCCCTCGCGGCCGTCGCCGGCGGCACTTATTACCTGCGCTCCGGCACCCACGAACCGGTGGCCGAAGCGGTCGTCCAGAAGCCCTCGGCCGAGCCCGGCGTATTACGTTTCCCCACCGCCGCCCCGCAACTGGCCCAGCTCAAGGTCGAGCGGGCCGAACTCGCCCCGGTCCCCATGGACGAGCCCCTCGCCGCCCGTGTCGCCTACGACGAGAACGCCACCTCCCGCCTGTATGCCCCGATCGCCGGGCGGGTACTGGAGATCCGGGCCAATACGGGCGACAGCGTGAAGGCCGGTGATGTGCTTGCCATTCTCGACGCCCCCGAACTGGGCAGCGCCGCCGCCGATCTGGCCAAGGCCCAGGCCGGCGCGGCCCGGAGCAAGGCCGCCCTGGAGCGGACCCGCAGCCTGGTGGATGCCGAAGTGCTGCCCCGCCGCGAGCTTGAAGCGTCCCAGGCCGAATGGCAGCAGGCCAACGCCGAAGCGGAGCGCGCCCGCCTGCGCCTGGCCAATCTGGCCCCCGGTGGCAAGCTCCCGCCGGGCAGCGAGCGCTACCCCCTGCGCGCTCCGATCTCCGGCATCGTGGCCACGCGTCACATCAATCCGGGCATGGAAGTGCGCACCGATGCCGACGAGCCCCTCTTCGTGGTCACCGACCTGGCCCGCCTGTCGGTGCTGGTGGACGTCCCCGAGCGTGACCTGCCCCTGGTCACCGTCGGCAAAGCCGCGCAGATCGAAGTTTCGGCCTACCCCCACCGCAGTTTTGAAGGCAAGGTGGTCCACGTCGCCCCCACCCTCGACCCGCAGACCCGGCGCATCCAGGCCCGGGTGTCGGTGGACAATCACGAAGGGCTCCTCAAGCCCGAGATGTACGCCAAGGTCGCCCTGCTCGCCGACAGCCGCGAAGAGCTCCCGCGCATCGCCATCGGCGCCCTGCTGGTGGAGGGCGTCAAGAACTTCGTGTTCGTGGAGCGCGATCCGGGAGTGTTCGAAAAACGCGAAGTCACCCTCGCCGTGCAGACCCGCCGAGACGCCTACGTATGGGCAGGCGTCAAGCCCGGCGAGAAGGTGGTCAGCACCGGCGCCCTGCTGCTCAATGCCGAACTGGCCAGCAATTCGCGCTGAGGCACCGGCATGTTCGACAACCTCATCACCGCCGTACTGCGCCAGCGGGCCTTCGTCATCATCGCCGCCCTGACCTTGCTCGGCTATGGCCTGTACGCCTTCCAGCAGATATCGATTGAAGCCTTCCCCGACGTCCAGGATGTCCAGGTCCTGGTGGTCACCCAGGCTCCCGGTCAGGCTCCGGAGGAAGTGGAGCGCGCCATCACCCTGCCCATCGAGCGGGAGATGAGCGGCGTGCCCGGGCTGACTCAGCTGCGCTCGGTCTCCATCACCGGACTGTCCGTGGTCACCCTCACCTTCAACGAGAAAACCGCCGACTACTTCGCCCGCCAGCAGGTGCTGGAGCGATTGCAGACAGTGAATCTGCCGGACGGCGTCCAGCCCGGCCTGGCGCCACTCACCACCGCGGTGGGCGAGATCTACCGCTACGTGCTGGAAAGCCCCCCCGGCGTCCCCCTCGAAGAGGTGCGCGCGGTGCAGGACTGGACCGTCCGCCCCGCCCTGCGCATGGTGCCGGGCATTGCCGACGTGGTCAGCTTCGGCGGCGCCATCCGCGAACTTCAGGTGCGTATCGACCCGGACCTGCTGCGCAAGTACCAGGTCAGCCTCGACGATGTCACCCAGGCCCTCGGCAAGGCCAGCGGCAACGGCAGCGGCGGACTCCTGCGCCGCGGTGACGAAGCCCTGGTGGTGCGCACCCTGGGCCTGTTCAGCAACCTGGACGACGTGCGCGACGTGGTGGTGGTGGCCCGCCAGGGCAAGCCGGTACGCATCAGCGACGTGGCCGAGGTGATCAACGGCGCCCGCCCGCGCAACGGCATCGTAGCCTTCAACGACCGCGACGACGTGATCGAAGGCATCGTCCAGATGACCAAGGGCGGCAACGCCGCCAAGGTAGTGGGCGCCCTCCACGAGCGGGTCGAAGAGGTCAATGCGCGCCTGCCGGAAGGCTACAAGGTGCACCCCATCTACCAGCGCACCGAGCTGATCGGCCACACCGTGGCCACCGTGGGCGAGAACCTGCTGGTGGGCGCGGTACTGGTCACCACCATCCTGCTCGTCTTTCTGCGCAACCTGCGGGCCGCCGTGATCGTTGCAGCGGTGATCCCCCTGTCGCTGATGTTCGCCTTCATCCTGATGCACGCCATGGGCGTGTCAGCCAACCTCATCTCCCTCGGCGCGGTGGATTTCGGGGTCATCATCGACAGTGCCGTTGTGTTGGTGGAAGCACTGATGGTGCGCTTGGCGGCCGACGCCCACATGGAACACCACGGCATCACCTCGCCCATCGGCCGGCGCATGCATGCCCTCAAGCAGACCTGTATCGAACTGGGCTCACCGATCATGTTCTCGAAGGCGATCATCATCGTCGCCTTCCTACCCATTTTCACTTTCCAGCGGGTTGAGGGGCGCATTTTCACGCCAGTGGCTCTGACCCTCTCCTTCGCCCTTCTGGGGGGCTTGATCCTCACCCTCACTCTGGTCCCAACGCTGCTGTCGTACTCCATGGGCACGGACATGGCCGAGAAGGAAAGCCCCTGGCTGCACCGCCTCCAGGAGAACTACCGCGCGCTGCTGGTGCGCCTGCAAGGGCGGCGACGCCTGACCATCGGCGCGTCCGGCGCCTGCCTCGCGGCAGCCCTGGCCCTGGCCCCCCTGCTCGGCTCCGAGTTCCTGCCCAAGCTCGACGAGGGCAACATCTGGCTGACCATCAGCCTGCCCCAATCCTCGGCCCTGTCCAACACCAAGGAGGTGGAGCGCAAGGTTCGGGCCGTGCTCTCCGACTACCCCGAGGTCAAGGCGGTGATGACCCACGTGGGCCGCCCCGATGATGGCACCGACCCCAAGGGCCCCAACAACATCGAAATCCTCATCGACCTGCACCCCCACGGCAGTTGGCGCTTCGCCAGCAAGGATGCCCTGGTGGACAGCATGTCGGCGCGGCTGTCGGCCATCCCCGGCCTGCCCACCAACTTTTCCCAGGTGATCCAGGACAGCGTCGAGGAATCCCTGTCCGGCGCCAAAGGCGAGATCGCGGTCAAGGTCTTCGGTCCCGACCTGGATGTTCTCGAGACCAAGGGGCGGGAGATCGCCGGCGTGCTCAACCGCATAGAGGGCTCCGCCGATGTTGCCGCCCTGCCCGTGGGCGGCCAGAGCGAGGTGGACATCCGCCTGCATCGGGAAGCCCTGGCCCGCTATGGCATCCGGGTGGCGGACGTGAACGCCATGGTCCAGACCGCCCTCGGCGGGCTCGCCGTGAACGCCTATTTCGAGGGCGAACGCCGCTACGACGTGACCCTGCGCTTTGGCCCCGACTTCCGTGACCAGGTGGACGACATCGGCAACCTGCCGGTGGCCCTGCCCGACGGCAAAGGCAGTGTCCCCCTCGGCGATCTTGCCGACGTGGAACTGCGCCAGGGCGCCTCGCGCATCCAGCGCGAGGCCGGCAGCCGGGCCGTGATCGTCAAGGCCAACCTGCGCGGGCGCGACCAGGGCAGCTTCGTGGCCGAGGCCCAGCGCAAGGTCGCCGCCGAGGTCAGCCTGCCGGCGGGCTACTCCATGCGCTGGGGCGGCCAGTTCGAAAACCAGCAGCGTGCGGTGAGCCGTCTCAAGCTCATCGTTCCCATCACCCTGGGCCTGATCTTTTCCCTGCTGTTCTGGGCCTTCCGCGACATCCGCCCGGCCCTGCTGGTGCTTGCCATGGTGCCCTTCACCCTGATCGGCGGCTTTGCCGGGCTGGGCATCGCCGGGCTGCACCTGTCGGTTTCAGCCGCCGTGGGCTTCATTGCCGTGGCCGGCATCTCGGTGCAGAACGGCGTGATCATGGTGGAACAGGTCATGGAGATCGCCCGCCGCGGCGCACCCCGCTCCGAAGCCATCCTCGATGGCGCCATGCTGCGCCTGCGCCCCATCGTGATGACCGCCCT
>JAEUNV010000207.1 GCA_016790385.1 Zoogloea sp. | reverse complement strand
ATTGAGAACCACGCCCAGCAGACCACGCTGCAAGCCCAGCTCCTGAGCCTGGCCGGCGAGCTGCGCGAGACCTTGCGCACCCGCTACCAACCGGTCTTCATAGCGCCTGAGCTCTTTGGCACCACGCCCTACAACCCGGCGCTGGCAGCGGCGCCCGTTCCGGTGGTGGATGCCCCCCCGGCACCGGAAATGGAGCTCTCCCCGGCAAATACCCCCAAGGCGGCCAAACCTGCGCCCCCAATCAACGCGGCTGAGGAAGGATCGACGGCGTCCGGGCCGGAACAGCGCCTCACGGCCTGGGTGGCCGCCTGGGCGGCGGGTGACTTCGCGGCCTACCGCGCCTTCTACCTGGCAAACTTCCAGCCCGGCAAGAGACGCAGCACGCTGGAGTGGGAGAACGAGCGGCGGCTCCGCGTCAGTCAGGCCCAGTCTCCCGCCATCCGCATCGACAATCTCAAACTGCGCCAGCACACGGCCGACCGCATGAGCACCCGCTTCACCCAGCGTTACAGCGCCGGCCACTATCGGGACACGGTACGCAAGCAGATCGATTGGGTAAAAGAGGACGGGCAGTGGAAGATTGCGGCTGAAAGGGTGCTTCCTCAAGCTGGCGCCCACGCGGCCCCCGCTCAGACCGAAGCCTCGCAATAAAGCTGTCGGTAATTTTTACAAATTTATACTTTTCAGGCGCACAAAGACCGCCATGCCCCATACAAACCGTTGTTTTGTATTTAAAAATAAAGAAATTTTGCATAAATAAAAAACTGGCGCCTTTTTTGCTAAAAGCGTTTCAGACATATCTGCGAAACGCTCCCCACCACTTAAAGGATCTGATCATGCGCCTGCTTGCCACCGCTCTTATCGCTGCCTTTGCCTCGGCGCCTGCCCTCGCCGCTCCCGCCTACTGGACCGACTGGACCAGCACCTCCAACATCACTTCGGCGGTGATCGGCGATCTGACCGTTGGCAGCACCACCGTCGGCGTGACCTTCTCGGGCCCCTACAGCTTCGCCCAGACCTCCGGCGGCACCAACTACTGGGCGAGCAACCCCGTGATCTACACCAGCGCAACTGTCGACAACGGCCCCTCGACCGCCGACATCATTGCCCTCAACGGTGGCGGCAGAAAGACCATCACCTTCTCCCAGAGCGTTCATAACCCGCTGATCGGCCTGGTCAGCTGGAACAGCAACACCGTGGACTTCGGTGTCCCCATCAACGTCCTCAGCTACGGCTGCGGCTTTTGGGGCTGTGGCACGCCGGATGTGAACCCGGCCGGGACGGGCTTCTTCGGCAACGGCGAAGTCCATGGCGTGATTCAACTGGTGGGTGACTACACCTCCATCACCTTCACCGATACCAGCGAAAATTGGCACGGCATCACCGTCGGCGTCCTCGGGGTCAGCACTCCGAACACCGACGTCCCCGAACCCGCCTCCATGGCGCTGCTGGGTGGCGCCCTCGGCGCCCTCGCCCTGGCCCGCCGCAAGCGCTGAGCCGAACACCTCCGCGCACAGCAAAAAGCAGCCCACGGGCTGCTTTTTGTTTTTCGGCTGACCTCCACATGCCGCCCAACACTTGGGCCATCCCCACTCAGAGCCCCAGCTCACCCCACATGGCATCCACCCGCTGCTTCACCGCCGCGTCCATCACGATGGGCGTGCCCCATTCTCGCTGGGTTTCGCCCGGCCATTTGTTGGTGGCGTCGAGGCCCATCTTGGAGCCGAGGCCGGCCACCGGGCTGGCGAAATCCAGGTAGTCAATGGGGGTGTTGTCCACCATCGTGGTGTCACGGGTGGCATCCATGCGGGTGGTCAGGGCCCAGATCACTTCCTTCCAGTCGCGGATGTTCACATCGTCGTCCACCACGATGATGAACTTGGTGTACATGAACTGGCGCAGGAAGCTCCAGATGCCGAACATCACCCGTTTGGCGTGCCCCGGGTATTGCTTCCTGATGCTCACCACCGCCAGGCGGTAGGAGCAGCCCTCGGGGGGCAGGTAGAAGTCGACGATCTCGGTGAATTGCTTCTGGAGCAGGGGCACGAAGACTTCGTTGAGGGCCACCCCGAGCATGGCCGG
>JAEUNV010000193.1 GCA_016790385.1 Zoogloea sp. | reverse complement strand
GCCCACCATCGGCGGGCACCAGAAGTAAGCGCCCGACACCGGCCGGGTAAACCGGAACAGCGCATCCACAATGCCATCCTCCAGGCCCAGCATGCGTCGCATCTGGGCCTGGAAGGCGTCGACGCTGTGGCCGAAGGCGACGAACATCAGGCCGGCGTCGCGGCCCTCGGCCCAGGGCATGGAGCGGCGGACGAGGAAGGCCTCCGGGGTGAAGCTCTCCTGGGCGGTGCGCTTGACGTGGGCGGATTCGGGGGCGTCGTCGAGTTCTTCGTTGTCGCTGCGACGGCGGCCGATACAGTGGTCGCGCTCCTCGGGCTGCATGGCTTCGAAGTGGCTGAAGTTGTGGGCCCAGCGCTGGACGGCGACAAAGCTGGAGCCGTCGGTGGCGATGGCGGCGGCAAGGGCATCGTCGCCCTCCGGGTTCTCGGTGCCGTCCTCGTAGCCACTGAGGTCGCGCCCGCCATCGTGCTTGAAGGCATCCCACGAATCCGCCAGCGAGAATACCGGGGCCAGCGCGGATTCGATGTGCCGCGCCCTGTGCAGGAGTTCGCCCCGGTCGTCCCCGCGCAGCCATAGCCATAGGGCGAAGGGGGTGGAGGGGATGTCCACGCCGGGGCCGGACAAGGGCGGGAAGGGTTTGAGGCCGGCGACCTTGCGGCCGAGGGCGCCGAGCGGTGCGAGGCCGATGCCGGCGACAGTTCGCTCGCCGTCAATGATGTCCTGCAGGGCGGCAAGGCCGGCGGACACGTCGGTGCCGGGTTCGAGATTGAAGGCGAGGTAGCGGGCGAGGGGCGGAAGGGGCAGCAGGATGCCGGCTTGGGGGGTACTCATGACACTCTCCGGAAAGTGGGTACTTTGGCGGAGATGATAGGGCAATCCCCCCGCAGCCGTCAGCCCGCTGGTGTTTCGCATCGGCCCAGGCGGTACAGGGCGACGCTGGCGAGGAAGTTGGGTTCGTCGGTGATGACCTTGTCCTCATCGAAGGCAAGCCGCTCGCGGATGGTGATGCCTTCCTGGGCGCACAGGTCGTCGAAGTCGGCGATGGTGAAAAAGCGCACGTTGGGTGTGTTGTACCACTGGTGGGGCAGGTTCTTCGACACCGGCATGTGGCCGTTGAGGATGGCCTGGCGGTGGCGCCAATAGGCAAAGTTGGGGAAGCTCACCACGGCCTCGCGGCCAACGCGCAGCATCTCCTTGAGGATGCCCTGGGTGTTGTGCATGGCCTGTAGGGACAGGCTCATGATGACATGGTCAAAGAAGCCGTCGTCGAAGCCGGCGAGGCCTTCTTCCATGTCGATCTGGATCACGTTGATGCCGTTGCGGGTGCAGGCGAGAACCCGCTCGGGGTCGTTTTCCACGCCGTAGCCGCGCACCTGGCGCACATCGGCGAGATATCGCAGCAGGCTGCCGTCGCCGCAGCCCAGGTCGAGGATGCGTTCGCCCGGTTCTATCCAGTTGGCGATCACGTCGTAGTCGTAACGCTGGAAGCTCATGGCAGGCCCCTTACAGCCGGATGTTGTCGATGTAGGCCCGCAGGACGCCGTGATACTGGGGGTCGTCGAGCAGGAAGGAGTCGTGGCCGGCAGGGCAGTCGATCTCCGTGTAGCTGACCCGGCGGTCGCTGTGCATCAGGGCGTAGACGATCTCCCGGCTGCGTGACGGGGCAAAGCGCCAGTCGGTGCTGAAGGACACCACCAGGTAGTCGGCCTTGGCCCGGCCGAGGGCGGCCACCAGATCGCCGTTGTAGGCGAAGGCCGGGTCGTAGTAGTCGAGGGCCTTGGTGGTGAGCAGGTAGGTGTTGGCGTCGAAGAAGCCGGCGAACTTGTCACCCTGGTAGCGCAGGTAGGACTCGATCTCGAATTCCACGTCGTAGCTGAACACCGGCTTGTCGTGACGCAGGGCGCGGCCGAACTTCTGGCCCATGGAGTCGTCGGACAAATAGGTGATGTGGCCGATCATGCGCGCCAGAGCGAGGCCGCGGGTGGGCACCACGCCGTGCTCGTAGTAGTGGCCGCCGTGGAACTCGGGGTCTTTCAGAATGGCCTGGCGGGCCACTTCGTTGAAAGCGATGTTCTGGGCGGTAAGCTTGGGGGCCGAGGCGATCACCAGGGCGTGGGCCACCCGGTCGGGGTATTGCAGCGTCCATGACAGGGCCTGCATGCCGCCCAGGCTGCCGCCCACCACAGCGGCAAAGCGCTCGATGCCGAGTCGGTTGGCGAGCCGGGCCTGGGCGTCGACCCAATCTTCAACGGTGACAAACGGAAAGTCGGCGCCCCAGGGCTTACCGGTGGCCGGGTTAATGCTGTTGGGGCCGGTGCTGCCGTAGCAGCCGCCCAGATTGTTGACCCCGATGACGAAGAAGCGGCGGGTGTCGAGGGGTTTGCCGGGGCCGACCAGGTTGTCCCACCAGCCTTCGGCGCCGCTGTCGGCATATCGGCCCGCCACATGGTGGGAGCCGGACAGGGCATGGCACACCAGCACCGCGTTACTGCGGGCGGCGTTGAGGGTGCCGTAGGTCTCGTAGACCAGGTCATACTGGGGCAGCACGCCCCCGCTCTTGAGGGGGAGCGGGTCGCTGAAGTGGGCCGTCTGCGGCACCACGATTCCGACGGATTGTTGTTCTTTCATCTCAGTTTCGTCCCGAAAACGAAAAACCCAGCCGGCGAACGGTCGCGGACTGGGCTGCCGTCGCTTTAGCCGTACTTTTAAAGCGCCCGCAAGCTGAAGGGTT
>JAEUNV010000149.1 GCA_016790385.1 Zoogloea sp. | reverse complement strand
CGCGCGCCGCCTCGAAACCAGCCTCGCGGCGCTGGTGGAGCGCAGCGAACGCATCGGACGGCTCGACCTTTCGCCGCCCGCCCCCCTTGACGCCCCCTGGCGGGAGCTGGCCGAGCTGGGCGCATCCCAGGAACACATGCGTCAGCAACTCCACCGGGCCAGCGACGCGCTACTCAACAGCCGCGCCGAGCTGGAGGACAAGGTGTTGGAGCGCACCCGCCAGCTGGCCGAAAAGAGTGAAGCCCTGGAAGACAAACTGCTGTTCATCGAAGTTCTTCTCGACGCCCTGCCAAGCCCGGTGTTTTACAAGGGGCCCGACGCCCGCTTCCTGGGTTGCAATCGGGCCTACGAGCAGGCCTTTGGCACCACCCGCGCCTTTCTCCACGGCAAGACCGTGCTGGATCTCCCTTACCTCCCGCCCGCCGACCGCATCGCCTACCACGAGGAAGACCTGCGCATCA
Organism: Zoogloea sp.; assembly: GCA_016790385.1. Taxonomy (GTDB): domain Bacteria; phylum Pseudomonadota; class Gammaproteobacteria; order Burkholderiales; family Rhodocyclaceae; genus Zoogloea. Next base: position 1,938 of record JAEUNV010000149.1, on the reverse strand, counting down.
TCAGCGAGGCGCAAACGTCCCACAAGGAAACGGTCATCCCCTTCGCGGATGGCCATGACCACGACACGCTCTACTGGGTCCGCGGCTTTCGTCTCGGCAACGGAGAACCCGGTGGCCTGCTGGGCGTCATCGTCGACATTTCGGCCCAGAAGGCGGCTGAGCGTGCCGCCCGCGCCGCCGAGGAACGCAGCCGGCAGATGCTCGAATCCAGCCCCATCGCGGTGGTCATCAACCGCCCCGAGGGCACGCCCCTGTTCGCCAACACCCGCGCCCTGGTTCTCGCCAACACCGACATGGCCACCTTCATGGGGCGCCCGGTCACCGCGTGGTTCCGCGACCCCTCGGCCGGCGAGAAAGCCATCGCGCGCCTCAAAAGCGGGCTGGCCGTCCGCGACATGGAGATCGAGTTCCAGAACATCGACGGCCGGCCCTTCTGGACCCTCATGACGATGGAGCGCATCGAGGTTGGCGGAAGCCCGGCCCTGATCAGCTGGAGCTACGACATCACGGCCCGCAAGCTCGCCGAACGCGAACTGCGCAAGTTGTCCCTGGCGGTGGAACAAAGCCCGTCGATGCTGCTCATCACCACGCCCGGCGGCGCAATCCAGTACGCCAACCCGCGCTTCTGCCAGGTGTCCGGATTCAGTGCCGGACTGCTCACCGGAACCCACCCCGACCTGGTTGATGCCGCCGGCCTGCCCCTGGAATTCCTTGCCGAACAGTGGCAGTCGCTCAAGAGCCACGGCGTATGGCGACGGGAATGCCAGCTCCGCCTGCGCAGCGGCGAACTGCTGTGGGTTGGCATTTCGGTCAGCGGACTGGCTGAGGGTGACGGAGAAATCACCCACTGCATCTGGGCGCTGGAAGACCTCGCCCTTTACCGCCGCGCGGTGGAGACCCTGCGGGAAGCCAAGCACCTGGCCGAGGAAGCGGCCGAGTCCAAGGCCCGCTTCCTCGCCAACATGAGTCACGAAATCCGCACGCCGCTCAACGCCATCATCGGTCTGGCCAGCCTGTGCCTCGATACCGACCTGCAAACGCGCCAGCGTGATTACGTCACCAAGATCCACGCGGCCGGCGCCACCCTGCTCAACGTCATCAACGATGTCCTCGATTTCTCGAAGATCGAAGCGGGCAAGCTCCGGCTTGAGCAGACCACCTTCACCCTCGATGAGGTTCTCGACAGCGTCATCACCTACGTGGCCCAGAAAGCCCAGGAAAAGGGGCTTGAACTCATCCTCCAGGTCTCCCCCGATGTCCCCCAGGATCTCCTGGGCGACTCCCTTCGCCTTGGCCAGATCCTCACCAACCTGTTGGGCAACGCGGTCAAGTTCACCCTCCAGGGCGAGGTTCAGCTCCAGGTGCATTGTGAAAGCCGCGACGGGCAGCACGCCCGCCTCCGCTTCGACGTTATCGATACGGGCATCGGCATGAGCCAGGAGCAGGTCAGCCGGCTCTTCGAAGCCTTCTCCCAGGCCGACGACTCCATGACCCGGCGCTTTGGTGGAACCGGCCTCGGCCTGTCCATCTCCCGCCAACTGGTCGAGCTGATGGGCGGGCAACTGAGCGTCAGCAGCACCCCGGGCGTTGGCAGCCGTTTCGGCTTCAGCGCCGCCTTCGATCTGGCCCAGGGGCGCCCCCCCCAAACCCCTGCCGGGCATCCTCGACGGGCTGCGCATCCTGGTGGTGGACGACCATCCGGTTGCCCGGGAAGTCCTGCTACGCCTGCTCCACACCTTCCCGTTCCGCTCCGAAGCCGTTTCGTCTGCGGCCGAAGCCCTCGTCGCGGTGCGCCGTGCCGACAGCGGAGACCGCTTCGGGCTGGTCCTGATGGACCTGCGCATGCCCGACCAGAACGGCATTGAGGCCACCCGCCGCATCAAGCAGGACCGCAACCTTGCGTCGCCCCCCGCGGTCATCCTGCTCACCGCCTACGGC
>JAEUNV010000139.1 GCA_016790385.1 Zoogloea sp. | reverse complement strand
TAGCGGCAAAGTGGTAAGCAATTTTTCAACCACCTTGCCTGCGCCGCAGTCCGACTTGGCGCGTGAATCCCTGAAAGACCCGTATCGCTTTGACTTTCTTGGCTTGAGCCGCGAAGCGGGTGAGCGCGCCATCGAGAATGCTCTGGTCAAGCACGTTACTGAATTCCTGCTGGAGCTTGGCGCGGGCTTCGCCTTTGTCGGGCGGCAGGTGTTGCTGGATGTGGGGGGTGACGAGTTTTTCATCGATCTGCTGTTCTACCACCTCAAGCTGCGCTGCTATGTGGTCATCGAGCTGAAGGGCGGCAAGTTCAAGCCCGAGCATCTGGGCCAATTGAGCTTTTACCTGACGGCCGTGGATGAGCAGATCAGACACCCGCAAGATAACCCGACGATAGGCCTGCTGCTGTGCAAGAGCAAGAACAAGGTGGTGGCCGAATATGCGCTGCGCCAGAACACACAACCGCTGGGTGTGGCGGAATACAAGCTTATTGAATCCCTGCCGCCGGAACTGGCGACAGATTTGCCTAGCATCGAGCAGATCGAACGGGAATTGATGGGTAATGATGCAGGTACAGCCAATGCGGACGCGAGTCATGACCCATAACCCCACGAAACAGCGTGCTGTTCCATCCGTTTCCGTCACCTACGCCCGCAGCGGCGCATCGACCAAGGCCAATACCCTTGGGATGCGGCCCATGCAGGAGCGCGCCTATGAGAAGCGGGGCGAACAGTATCTCCTTATCAAGTCGCCGCCCGCATCGGGCAAGAGCCGCGCGCTGATGTTCGTGGCACTCGACAAGCTCAAGAATCAGGGTATCAAGCAGGCCATCATCGTTGTGCCCGAGAAGTCCATCGGGGCCAGCTTCAGCGACGAACCGCTGTCGAAGTACGGCTTCTGGTCCGACTGGCAGGTGGAGCCCAAGTGGAACCTGTGCAACGCGCCGGGCAACGACAACGGCGGTAAGGTTAAGTCGCTGGGCGCGTTTCTCGAAGGTGACGACAAGGTGCTGGTCTGTACCCACGCGACCTTCCGCTTCGCGGTCGATGCCTACGGTGTGGAGGCGTTCGACGACCGTCTGATCGCCGTCGATGAGTTCCACCACGTTTCGGCCAACCCCGATAACAAGCTCGGCCAGCACCTGGGGCAGTTCATTGCGCGGGGCAAGACGCACATCGTCGCCATGACCGGCTCCTACTTCCGGGGCGACGCCGAGGCCGTGCTCGCCCCGTCGGACGAGTCGAAATTCGATACCGTTACTTACACCTACTACGAACAGCTCAACGGCTACGAGTACCTTAAGCAACTCGACATCGGTTACTTCTTCTATGGCGGCCCCTACGTTGATGACATCCTCAATGTCCTCGACCCGGCGGAGAAGACCATCGTTCACATCCCCAACGTCAACTCGCGCGAGAGTACGAAGGACAAGATGCGAGAGGTGGAACACATCATCGAGGCGCTGGGGGAGTGGCAGGGCATCGACGCCACCACTGGGTTTCAGCTTGTTAAGCGCCCGGATGGCCGCGTGTTGCGCATCGCTGATCTGGTCGATGACGATGCCTCGAAGCGCGACCGGGTGTCCGCCGCGCTGAAAGACCCGGCGCAGAAGAACAGCCGCGCCCATGTGGACATCATCATCGCGCTGGGTATGGCGAAGGAAGGCTTCGACTGGATTTGGTGCGAGCACGCGCTGACCGTGGGTTACCGCGCCAGCCTGACCGAGATTGTTCAGATCATTGGTCGTGCCACCCGCGACGCGCCTGGTAAAACCCGCGCGAGGTTTACCAATCTGATCGCCGAGCCGGATGCGACTGAGGAGGCGGTCACCGAGGCTATCAACGATACGTTGAAGGCCATCGCGGCGAGTCTGCTGATGGAGCAGGTCTTAGCTCCGCGCTTCGAGTTCAAACCCAAGAACCCCGACAGTGGCCCGACGCCAGGCTTTACCTATGGCGATGGTGGCTATGACTCGGACCGCTGCAACATCGGCGTCAATGAGCAGACAGGGGCGTACCAGATCGAGATCAAGGGCCTCGCCGAACCCAAGAGCAAAGAGGCAGCGCGCATCTGCCAGGAAGACTTGAACGAGGTCATCGCCGCCTTTGTGCAGGACAAGCCCACCATTGAGCGCGGCCTGTTCGATGAGGAGCTAGTGCCCGAGGAGCTGACGCAGGTTCGCATGGGCAAGATCATCAAGGACAAGTATCCCGAGCTTGACGCCGAAGATCAGGAGGCCGTGCGCCAGCACGCCATCGCCGCCCTCAACCTGACGCAACAGGCCAAGCGGCTTGTTGCCGAAGGCGAGAGCGACGGGTCACCCAACACCGCTCTGATCGACGGCGTGCGCCGGTTTGCGATGGACGTGCGTGAGTTGGACATCGATTTGATTGACCGCATCAACCCCTTCGGGGAAGCCTACGCCATCCTCGCCAAGACCATGAGCGAGGACAGCTTGAAGCAGGTCGCAGCGGCCATCTCGGCCAAGCGCACCTCAATCACGCCCGAAGATGCCAAAGTGATCGCCAAGCGCGCGGTTGAGTTCAAACGCGAGCGTGGGAGGGCGCCATCGGTTACCTCGCAGGACGCCTGGGAAAAGCACCTTGCCGAAGGCGCGGCCGCCTTCATGCGTTTCAGGGCGGATGGGCGCTATGAGTAACTCCGATCTTGACGACTTGGCGGCAGAGCTGGCCGAGTTCGCTCCGCCTGAGAAGAAAAATGGCCGCCCAGCCAGCGAGGAGCGTGTCATTGCAGGTTTCGAGGAGATTCAACGCTTCACAGAGCAGCACGGGCGCGCGCCGCAGCATGGCGAAGACCGCGACATATTCGAGCGCCTATATGCCGTGCGGCTCGACCGTCTACGCGCGCTCCCGAATTGCCGCACCTTGCTTGAGCCGCTGGACCATCTGGGCTTGCTTGTTGTGGCATCGCCCGTTGCCGCTTCGGCGGACGAAACAATCGACATCGACGATCTGGCGTCCGAGCTAGCAGATGCTGCCGGTGCGGACGACATCACGGTCTTGCGCCATGTCCGTACCAGCGCAGAAAAACGCGCTGCCGAGGAGGTCGCGGATCGCAAACCGTGCGATGACTTCAAGACCTTCCGGCCTTTGTTCGAGCGCGTGCAGGCGGAAGTCAAGACTGGCATGCGCCAGTCCCAGCCCATCGAAGCGGGCCGCCGTGCGATTGAAGCCGGGGACTTTTTCGTTCTCGATGGCCTTACTCTCTACGTTGCCGAGGTCGGCGAGCCGTTGAAAACCACCGCCGGCGAAGTGGACCGCCGCCTGCGCCTCATCTTCTCTAACGGCACCGAAAGCAATCTGCTCCTGCGCTCGCTCCAGCGCGCGTTCTACAATGACCCCGCCGCGCGGCGATTGGCCTCGCCCGAGAGTGGGCAACTCTCCTTCGGCGGCGAGCTTGAGGCCGATGATGTCGAAAGCGGCACGATCTACGTTCTCCGCTCCCTGTCCGATCATCCCTATGTGGCGCAACACCGCGACATCATCCACAAAATGGGCGTGACCGGGGGCAGGGTGGAGACGCGCATTGCCAACGCCGAACACGACTCCACCTACCTGCTGGCGAAGGTCGAAGTGGTGGCGACCTACAAGCTTGCAGGCATCAACCGGACCCGGATGGAGAACCTGTTCCACAGGCTGTTCGCGCCCGCGCGGTTGAACATCACCATCAACGACCGCTTCGGTCACCCTGTGCAGCCCGAGGAGTGGTTTCTCGTTCCGCTGTTCGCTATCGATGAGGCCGTGGCGCGGATCAAGGATGGCAGCATTACCGGTTACATCTATGATCCCAGTGTCGCGAGGCTGGTGAAGGTTGAGTAGTTCGAAACAGCTTCACTGCACTCATGTATTTGAAGTCAGGAGATAAGCCTCAACTCAGGCCGTGGATCAGAAAACCCAGCCGCGCGTAGGCGGCAGAAGAGGGCGGTTTCCCGGAGGCTGACGGCGGGTGGCGGAGCGGTGGGGCGTGCTGTCTGAACGATTGATGGGTTGTGCGGCAGCGAAGTGTCAAAAACGGCCATCAGGCTACTGGCTTGGGCGAACCTTTGGCGGCTCAAGGGCTCGGGAGCCGATCATGCCGCCCGCGGGGCTCAGCGCGGAAAGTACATCTTTGCCTTTACCAGCTTGTAGGTCCAGGGCAGGCCGGCGTTCTTCCAGCCGTTCACGATGCGCTGGCCAGCTTTGGGGCCGTCCTTGGCGCTGTCGCCCTCGAAACCCTCGGTGATGCTATAGACGCGGGTGAATCCGGCATTGGCGAGCAGGTCGGCGGCGCGGGCGCTGCGGTCGCCCGATCGACAGATGAGGATGACCCGGTCTGCCCTGGTGAGGTTCTTTTCCTTGAGGCGGATCTCGGCCTCCTGGATGAAGTCGCTGTTGGGCTCAAGCTGGTACATGTGGCGGCGCTCGTCCCAGTCGGTCATCATCTCCTGGTGTTCCACATAGGGCACCAGGGCGTCGGCGGGGGTGGGCATGCCCACGTACATGGCTTCGGCGCGGGTCCGCACGTCGAGAAAGAGGGTCCGGGCCGGCTCCTTGGCGACGATCTCGTAAGCCTCCTGGGGGGTCAGGTAAAGCTGCAGGCGGGAGCGCTTGTAATCGGGCAGGGCGCTGGCATCCACCCCCTGGGAGACGGCGGGGAGCGACAGGGACAGGCTGCCCAAAGCCAACAGTGCAGCAATCGCAAAATGTCTCATACTTCCTCCAGATGATGTGTTTGTGCCAACCCCTGTAGAGGCTGATCTCATGCATTCAAAAACGATTTTTCTGCTGGCTGGCGTACTTGTTGCCGGACTGGCCCGGGCCGGCGATCCCGCGGTTGGCGAGAAGATGGTGACCGAGCACGCCTGTGCCGCCTGCCATCAGCGCCTGGTGGGGGGGGATGGTTCCACCCTCTACACCCGCAGCGACCGCAAGGTGACCAGCAAGGCCAAGCTCACCGCCCAGGTCAGTTTTTGTAGCACCCAGCTCAAGACCGGCTGGTTTCCCGAGGACGAGGAGCATGTGGTGGCGTGGCTCAATCACCGCTACTACCACTTCAAGTGATTCGGGCGGGCGGTCCGGGTCATTGGGCCAGCCCCCGCATGACCCGATTCTCCAGATAACCGCCGTACAGCCCCACGCTGTCGCCGCCCAGCAGCGCATCGGCCCGGGGCTGACCATGACTGTCCAGGAAGAGCACGGTGGGTGCGAACTTC
>JAEUNV010000070.1 GCA_016790385.1 Zoogloea sp. | reverse complement strand
GTCCTCGTCCATCAGGGCCGTCACCAGGATCACCGGGATGTCCCGGGTGGCCGGCGTCTGGCGCAGGCGCGTCAGGACGTCAAAGCCGTCCATGCCCGGCATCATCACGTCGAGCAGAATCAGATCCGGTCGCGGATCACCGGCGGCGGCCTCAAGGGCCGCCTCGCCACTGTCGGCCGACACCACCCGGATGTGGTCGGGCAGCACGCCCTGCAGCACCATGCGATTGACGGGCTCGTCGTCCACAACCAGAACGGTGTTCCGGTAAGCCGTGGTGCGATGGGGTGTGCGGTCCATGTGATCCATGATGAAATTCCACTGCTTCAGCAAATTGATGATTATTGTATTTTTATTAATTTTGGCAATTTGTTGATCTTCCTGCCCGTGCAGGTTTCCCGCGCGGATGCCCAGAAAGCGCCGTTCCGCCATTCTTTCACGGACGGCCTTCACCCATGTGCTCATCGTGCATTCGGAGCCAGGTTGATACCCGTCAAGGCTGTATGGCCGGGCGGACGCGGACAATCACTCCAGATACTTTCGGAAGGCCAGGCCATGTTCCGTATTTCCAGCTACGTTCGCGAAATTGTTACGCCGACCCCCCTCGGCCCGCGTCGGCATCCCCCTGGGCCGGTGGTCATCTGGAACCTCATCCGGCGCTGCAACCTGACCTGCAAGCACTGTTACTCCATCTCCACCGACAAGGACTTTGCCGGCGAACTGGATACGGGAGAAGTCTTTCGGGTCATGGACGATCTGAAGGCCTTTCGGGTTCCGGTGCTGATTCTCTCCGGTGGCGAACCGCTGCTGCGGCCGGACATCTTCGAGATTGCCGCCCGGGCCAAGGCCATGGGCTTCTACGTTGGCTTGTCATCCAACGGCACGCTGATCGACGAGCACAACATCGATCGTATTGCCGCCGCCGATTTTGATTACGTGGGTGTCAGCCTGGATGGCATCCGCGACACCCATGATCGCTTTCGCCGCCTGGAGGGCGCTTTCGACCGTTCCCTCGCCGGCCTGCGTCGCTGCCGCGATCTGGGCGTGAAGGTGGGTGTGCGCTTCACCATGACCCAGGACAACGCGGCTGATCTGCCCGGCGTGCTGCAACTGGTGGAGGACGAGGGGATCGACCGCTTCTACTTTTCTCACCTCAACTACGCCGGTCGCGGCAACAAGAACCGCGCCGACGATGCCCGCCACCAACTGACCCGCGATGCCCTCGAATTGCTCTTCGAGACCGCCTGGGGCTGCGAGCAGCGCGGTCAGGACAAGGATTTCACCACTGGCAACAACGATGCCGACGGCCCCTTCTTTCTGCAATGGGTGAAGCGCCGCTTTCCCCAGCGGGCGGCCCACATCGAAGCAAAGCTGATGCAGTGGGGGGGGAATTCCAGCGGGGTGAACGTGGCCAACATCGACAATCTGGGCAATGTGCACCCGGACACCATGTGGTGGCACCACACCCTGGGCAATGCGCGGGATCGCCCCTTCGGCGAGATCTGGCACGACACGTCCGACCCGCTGATGGCCGGCCTCAAGCAGTCGCCCCGCCCGGTGAAGGGGCGCTGCGCCGACTGCCGTTTCCTGGCCATGTGCAATGGCAACACCCGCGTGCGCGCCCAGCAGCTGACCGGCGACCCCTGGCAGGAAGACCCGGGGTGCTACCTCGACAACGCCGAGATCGGCGTGGCCCGGGGCGAGCGCCTGGAGGTGAAGCCCTGGGTACGCCTGCAATCCGCCTGACCGACCGGGACGAATTCATTCGTCCGGGGGCGCCGATCGACGGACAGAGGGCGGATGAATCCGCCCCAACGAGGAATCACAAGATGAAACGCCTGTTCTCCACGCTCGCCCTGGCCGCGTTGGCCCTCGCCAGCCAGACCGCATTCTCCGCCGAGCCTTCGGCCCTCTACACCCAGCACTGCCTGTCCTGCCACGGTGCGAATCGCCTGGGGGCCATGGGCCCGGCCCTGCTGCCGGAAAGCCTGGAGCGCCTGAAACGCAAGGACGCCCTCGCCACCATCCGCGACGGACGCCCGGCCACCCAGATGCCGGCCTTCGGGCAGACACTGACGGGTGCCGAGATCGAGGCCCTGGCCGAGTGGATCCACACCCCGGTCAGTCCGGCCCCGACCTGGAGCGAGGCGGACATCCGCAATTCCCGGATAGAGCACTTCCCCGCGGGCAGCCTGCCCGATGCGCGCCAGGGCGCGGTGGCCAAGGCCGACCCGATGAACATCTTCATCGTTGTGGAGGCGGGTGATCACCATGTCAGCGTGCTCGACGGCGACCGGATGGAGCGCATCCACCGCTTTCCGTCCCGCTACGCCCTGCATGGCGGCCCCAAGTTCAGCCCGGACGGGCGCTACGTGTACTTCGCCTCCCGGGACGGCTGGATCAGCAAGTTCGACATCTGGAACCTCCAGGTCGTTACGGAAATCCGGGCGGGTATCAATACCCGCAATGCCGCAGTGTCGGCCGACGGCCACTACGTTGCCGTTGCCAACTACCTGCCGGGCAACCTGGCGATCTTCGATGCAGACCTCCACCTGCTTCGGGTGATTGACGGCGCCAACCTCAAGGGTGACCTGCGATCACGAATTTCCGCGGTGTACGACGCGGCGCCTCGGCGCAGCTTCGTTGCCGCGCTGAAGGACATTCCCGAGCTGTGGGAGATCAGCTACAACCCCGCCGCCCAGGACATCGCCAGCGGCTTCGTCCACGACTACAAGTACAAGGAGGGGGCCTTCATCCCAGGCTTTCTGAACCCCCGCCGTAGCCCGCTGGAACACGTTCTGGACGATTTCTTCTTCACCCAGGACTACAGCGAGGTGCTGGGCACCTCCCGGGAGGGGCGTGGCCAGGTGGTCAACCTGGATGTCCGGCGCAAGATCGCCGACCTTGACCTCACCGGCATGCCCCACCTGGGCTCGGGAATCTCCTGGCAGTACCAGGGACGGCCGGTCGCGGCCAGTACCCACCTGAAGGACGCCACCGTCAGCGTCCTGGATTTGAAGGACTGGAAGACGGTTGCCACCATTCCCACCCTGGGGCCGGGCTTCTTTCTGCGCAGCCACGAGAACAGCCCCTACGCCTGGGTCGATTCGATGATGAGCCCCACCGCCCGCGACACCCTCCAGGTCATCGACAAACGCAGTCTGGAGGTGGTGGCGCGGATTCGCCCCGAGCCGGGCAAGACCTTCGCGCACGTGGAGTTCGACCGCCATGGCCGCTATGTGATCGCCAGCCTGATGGAGAAGGACGGCGCCCTGATCTTCCTCGACGCCGCCAGCTTCCGGGAAATCAAGCGCCTGCCGGCGAGCAAGCCCATCGGCAAGTACAACCTGTTCAACAAGATCCAGCGCTCGGAAGGCACCAGCCACTGACTCAGCACCCGAGGGCGGCGCGCTTTTCCTGATACAGCCGGCGGCGGCTCGTGAGCTGCTCGATGGTTGCGGGAGACTGGGGCAGCTGCATGGCCGCATCGACCCCGCGGATCACCTCCAGCAATTCCTCGCACAGGGCGGCGCGGGTGGCCGGGTCGTGGGGTGCGACCACGTCCAGCCGTTCGGCGGCCAGCGCCGGTTGAGGTGGGGCAGGAGGCATGGATGGACGGCGTGGCGTATCGGTTTCCCGCTCTGAGGCCATGGGGGCGACCATCCGGTAGTGGTCCGACCAGTAGGCGATGGCAACGGCCAGCAGCAGGGCGGTGAGGAGGGCGGAGCCTTCCTTCACGATGTGATCTCGTTCAACATGGCGCGGAATGTAACATCAGGCCACCTGGGCGGGGCACTGCCCGGCATTGGGAATGCATCGACGGATTGAGCAGGGTCAAGGCCGGCGATTGCCCCGAAGGCCACTCTCCGATGTCAGCACCATCTCCATAGCCGAGGATTGACCGAAATGCAGCCAAGCCAAGCCCCCGTGATTGTCGACGCCCGCGGCCTGATGCCGCCCGAGCCCCTCAACCTGACCCTTGAGGCCCTGGATGTCCTGCCCCCCGACGGCGAAGTGATATTGCTGCTCTATCGGGAGCCTACGCCCCTCTACGATGTGCTGCGTCGTAACGGCTATGCCCATCGCACCGAAATCCGCGATGGCGGAGAGTTCGCCGTTCATATCCGCCACGCGGCCCGCGTCTAGCCCGAGCGCGGGCTCAGTCGTGCTCGGCAAGTTTGGCTGCGTCGTGAATGATGATGTGCTTGCCCTGCACCGAAATGAGCCCCGCATCGGACAGTTCGTGGAAGATGCGCGACAAGGTCTCGGGCGTCAGGCTCAGGCGCGAGGCAATCACCTGTTTGCTGGTGGGGAGGTCCACCTTCCGCTCGCCCTGGGCGATGCATGGAGCGGTTTCGGCAAGCTGGAGCAGGTAGCCGATGACCCGTTGGGTGGACGAGCGCAGCGCGTAGGACTCCACGTCCCTCACCATCGAGTGCAGGCGGATCGACATTCCCGCCAGCAGCTTGCGGGCAAAGCGCGGGTCCTGCTCGATCTGCTCGAACACCGCGCTTGCGCCGATATGCAGCACCAGGGTGTCCGCCAGGGCTTCGCCCAGCACCGGGTAGGGCTGGTCGAGGAACATCACGGCCTCGCCGAAACTCTGCAACGGCCCGAGGATCTCCACCACTTTCTCGTTGCCCTGGGCCGAGGTGAAGGCCAGCTTGACCTGCCCCCAGACCACCAGGAAAAAGCCCTTGGGCTGGTCGCCCCGCTGAAACAGCCGGTCGCCCTTTTGCACGCGTCGTTCCCGGGTGGCCGCGGCCATGTGGGTCAGATCCTCCGGGGACAGGGCGCTGAAGAGCGGCATTCGGCTGAGGAGGCCGGGGATATCGATTTTGTCGATGGTCATGGCACTGGCTATTGATCCGGGCGACGTGCCCAGCGCGGATTCTAACCCCGTCCATCGCTTCCGACAGGTCCGTACTCCCTCTCTACTCCTTTATGAATAAGCCCATCCGTCTCCATACCCGCGTCGGCGAGCCGGCCGATCCGCCATCTGCCGGGCCTTCCGGTCCGCTGTTGTTCGCCGCTCCGCACAGGGCCATGTTCCTCGCCGGTGTCGTCCAGGCGGTACTGATCTTTCTGCCTTGGACTTGGGAGATGCTGGCCCGCGCTGGCGTTGTCGGCGGCGTGGTGTGGCCCTGGCCGCCGGGCTGGGTGCATGGGCTGTGGGCGCTCTACGGCGTATTTCCCTTCTTTGCGTTCGGTTTCCTGTTCACCGCCATGCCGCGCTGGCAGGGGCTGCCCGATACCCCCGGGCGCACGCTCCGGCCGGTGTGGTGGTTGATGTGCGCTGGCTGGTTAGTGTTTGACGGCGGCCTGCTGGCCGGTCAGGGCGGGCTATGCGCGATCGGTCTGGGGGTGGTGCTGGCCGGATGGGTGTGGGCCCTGCGCCGTCTCCACCCCATCGCCTTCAAGCCCGGCGCGCCAAGGCTGCACCCGGGCAGCGCCTGGGGCGCGCTGGCGGCGGGTGCGCTGGGGCTGCTGGCGTGGGTGGGCTACGCCCTTTCCGGAGAACCCTTTCTGGCCCGGGCAGGCATTGCCATCGGGGTGTGGTGGCTGCTGGCACCCCTCTTCATGGTGGTCAGCCACCGCATGATTCCGTTCTTTTCGGCATCGGCACTGCCGCGCTACGAGGTGGTGCGCCCGGATGCCGCCCTTCGGGTGCTCATCGGGGCCAGCCTGATTCATGGTGCGCTGGCGGCCGCGGACCTGGCCGCCTGGGCGTGGCCGTCCGATCTCCTCGCCGCCGCGACCGCCCTGTGGCTGAGCGCCCGGTGGCAGCTCAGGCGCAGCCTTGCCGTTCCCTTGCTGGCCATGCTCCACCTGGGTTTCCTGTGGCTGGGCATTGCCTGGCTACTGAGCGGCGTGCACGGGCTTGTTCCGGCCAGCGGCCTTGGCCTGGCGCCCCTTCACGCGCTGACGGTGGGTTATTTTGGATCAATGACCCTGGCGATGGTGTCGCGGGTGAGCCTGGGTCACGCCGGCCAAGCCCTGGTGGCCGACGCCCTGATCTGGCGGCTGGCCCTTGGCCTGCATGCCATCGTCCTCCTGCGGGTTCTCGCCGATTGGGTGCCGAGTGGTCAGACCGGGTTGCTGGTGGCGAGCAGCCTCGGCTGGCTGGCGATCTTCGTGCCATGGGCGATACGTCTGATCCCGCTTTATCTGCGCCGCCGCGCCGACGGCCGCCCAGGTTGAATCCATGAACTATGACCGCATTGCGTTCAATTTGTGGACGCCGCCGTCATGAAAGCGGGACTTCCTACCTTAGCCGGAAGGCGTTGAGCGGGCATCATCGGCCGCAAACTGCCTCACCCGGATCAGCTCAGGATGAAAAACAAGCCCACACCGACGGCCGACTGCCGCCCCGCAGAGAGCCACCTGTCACCCGAATGCACCCTGTTCGACGCGCTGTCCTGCCTGATAACCCGTGGCCTTGGCGCCATTCCGGTAGGCGAGCCGGGCGAACAGCAGAAGATTCTGGATGCAAGCACGCTGGTCAAGGCCTGGCAGGCCGGTCTTCCTGGCGAAACCCCGCTTTCGGCGCTGACGCTCGAACCCGCCGACGCTGCGCGTCCGGAGGTGCCGGGCGCCGAAACCCTGATCAACGGCCTGCCGCTGTTGCTGTGGCTGAAGGATCGCCAGGGGCGCTTTCTGCTCGTCAATCAGAGTTTCGCCGAGTCGTGCGGACAGGCATCGCCCCAGGCGGTGCTGGGAAAGACCGACCTGGATCTGTGGCCGCGGGAGAAAGCCGAGCTGTATCGCACCCAGGACGCCGAAGTGATGGACAGCGGGCGCCCCCGCACCCTGATCGAAGAGATCAACGACAAGGGCACGCCCACCTGGTTCGAAACCTACAAGGCCCCCGTGCGCAGCCGTGACGGCCGCATCCTCGGTACGCTCGGGTTCGCCTGTGACATCAGTGAACGCATGCGCCAGGAGGCCGCCTCCCGCCACGATCAGGCCCAGCTTGCCTATGTGCTGGCCACCATCGGCGAAGGGGTGTGGGATCGGGATCTGCTCACCGACCGGGTAACCCACAATCCGCGCTGGTGTGAGCTGCTCGGGCTCGACGAAAGCTATCTGGCACATCCGTCGGCGGACTTGTTGGCGCTGGTGCATCCGGACGACCGGTCGCGGGTCTCCAGGGTCATCGACACCTGCCTCTGCGGGGGCGGGGCGTATTGCTGCGAATATCGCATCCGCCATGCCAACGGGCACTACCTGTGGGTGCGTGACCGGGGCGACGTGGTCGAACTGGACGAGCACGGCCAGCCTCTGCGCATGGTTGGCAGCATCGCCGACATCACCCACGCCCGCGAGACCGCCGAGGCCTTGCAGGAAAGCCAGACCCGCTACCAGCAGGTGTTCAATAACGTCCGTGAGGTGATCTTCCAGACCGACATCTTTGGCAACTGGGAGCTTCTCAATCCCGCCTGGACGGACATCAGCGGCTTCACAGTCGACGAATCCCTGGGACGCAATTTCGGCGACTTCCTGCATCCGGACGACCGTGCCCACAAGTACAGCGCCTTCAAGCCGATCATTGCCCGCACCCTGCCCCATTGCAGCGCCACCCTGCGCCTGCAATGCCGGGATGGCAGCTATCGCTGGATGGACATCTTCATCCGTGCGCAGCTCAATGAGGCCGGTGAGATCATCGGAACCTCCGGCACCCTCAACGACGTCACCGCCCGGGTTGCCGCCGAAGACTATCTGCGCCTCACCGCCAGCGTCTTCCGCCATGCCCACGAGAGCATCATCATCACCGACCCGAGCGCCTGCATCCTGGAGGTGAACGACAGCTTCTGCGCCCTGACTGGTTATACCCGCGACGAAGTCATCGGTCAGAACACGCGCATCCTGCGTTCGGGAATGCACGAGCCGGCTTTCTACGAACATATCTGGGCCGAACTGCTTGAAACGGGAACCTGGCAGGGCGAAACCTGGAACCGCAAGAAGAACGGCGAACTCTACGCCCAGCTTGGCAATATCTCGGCCGTGCGCAACGAAGCCGGTCAGACCACGCACTACGTCGGCCTTTTCACCGACATCACCGACATCAAGGAGAGCCAGCGCCATCTCGAGCACCTGGCCTACCACGACGCCCTGACCCAGCTTCCCAACCGCAGCCTGCTCGCCGACCGTATGCAGATGGCGCTGGCCCAGGCCGAGCGCAACCATACCCTGGCGGCCGTGGCCTACCTGGACCTGGACGGCTTCAAACCGGTCAATGACAACCTCGGCCACGACGCGGGCGACCTGCTGCTGGTTGAGATCGCCCGCCGCCTTCAGGCATCGACCCGGGCTGGCGACACGGTAGCCCGCCTGGGGGGCGACGAATTCGCACTGATCTACAACGGTCTCGAGCACAGCGACGAATGTGAGCAGGTCTTTGCCCGTCTGCTTGCCAGCATCGCCGAGCCGGTCACCATCGAGGGCATGGAGCTGCGTGTCACCGCCAGCATTGGCGTGACCCTGTGCCCCCTGGACGGCTCCGATCCGGAGACCCTGCTAAGCCATGCCGACCGGGCCATGTATCTGGCCAAGCAGGCCGGCCGCAACTGCTTTCACCTCTTCAACCCGGAGCGTGACCGCGCCCTGCGGGCCCATCGCGATGCCCAGATCCGTGTTGAAACCGCCCTATGCGACGGCGAACTGGAGCTGCATTACCAGCCCAAGATGGATGCCCGCTCCAACCACCTTACCGGCGTCGAAGCCCTGATCCGCTGGAAACACCCGCAACTCGGGCTGCGTCTGCCCGGCGAGTTTCTGCCCATGGTCAGCGAATCGCGTTTCGAAGTGGAATTGGGTAACTGGGTCTTGGCCACCGCCGTCGCCCAGTTGGACAGCTGGTGCCAGGCGGGCTTCTCCACCCCGATGAGCGTCAATATCTCCGCGCGCCACCTGCTCCATCCGGATTTCGTCGCCGAACTCAAGAGCGTCCTCAAAGCCCACCCCGGCGTGGACGCCGGACTGCTCCAGTTCGAAGTGCTCGAAACCGCTGCGCTCGGCGACGTCAAGCGCATCGCCGCGATCATGGCCGAATGCAACAGTCTGGGTGTGAGTTTCGCCATTGATGACTTCGGTATCGGCTTTGGCGCAGTGAACAGCCTGCGCAGCCTGCCCGTGCGAAGCATCAAGATCGATCGCTCCTTCATTCACAACATGCTCAACGATGACGACGATCTGGCCACCGTGCAGAGCGTCATTGGCCTGGCCACCGCCTTTCATCGGGAAGTCATCGCCGAAGGCGTCGAAACCTCCAGCCATTGCCAGGCGCTGCTCAAGCTCGGCTGTCATCAAGTCCAGGGCCACGGCATCGCCTATCCGATGACGGCCGCCCGCATGCAGGCGTGGATGCAGGAGCACGCCCGCCGGCACTGAAACCGGTTTCCCGGTGCGCCCATCCTTCGCGCACCGGGTCGCCCATGCCCGTGACCCTGCGCGATGCGCCGCGGGCGCCATTTCGTGCGACCATTCGCGGCGCGGCCGATTTCCCCTGGCCGGCTTCCCGCAACAACCGCATACCCAACCATGGAATTCCTGACCGACCCGCAATTGCTGATCGCATTTCTGACCCTCACCGCCCTCGAGCTGGTGCTGGGGATCGACAACGTGATCTTCATCTCCATCCTGGTGGACAAGCTCCCGCCCGAGAAGCGCGCCTTCGCCCGTCGCCTTGGCCTCTTCCTGGCCATGTTCATGCGCATCGGCCTGCTGATGATCCTGTCCTGGCTGGCCGGCCTCACCGAGCCCATGGTCACCATGCTCGGCCACGGCTTCTCCGGACGCGACCTGATCCTGCTCGCCGGCGGCCTCTTCCTCGTCTGGAAGAGCACCCAGGAAGTGCATCAGCTGATGGAGGGCGAAGAGGGCGAAGCCTCCAGCGCCGTCAAGGCCACCTTCA
>JAEUNV010000048.1 GCA_016790385.1 Zoogloea sp. | reverse complement strand
GCCGGCTCGACCCACAGGGCTTCGCCTTCGGCGGGTAGCCGGGCGTGCACGTCGGCGTGGTCGCCACTGCCCAGCAGCGCGCGCACCAGGGCGTGCAGGTCCACCCGTTCGTCCAGCGGCTCGGTGGCGGTACGCACGAGGGCGATGAAGGAGCCCACCAGCTCGTCGGCCAGTTGCGCATTGCGCACGATGCTCTCGCGCCGCGTGGCAACACCCGGGGCCTCGGGCAGCAGTTCGGCAGCCATTCGGATGCGTCCCAACGGCGAGCGCAGATCGTGGGAGATACCGGCGAGCATCATGGCGCGGGCGTCGTCCTGCTGGACGCGCTGGGTGGCAAAAGCGTCAAACTGCTGTGCCAGTTGGCGCAGCTCCTGCGGCCCGCGGGGTTTGAGCGGGGGTGGCGGCTCGCCGGTCTCGGCAAAGATTTTGACGCTGCGCTGCAATTCCTGGAGTGGGCGGGCCACGATGCGGCTGAGCCATGCCGCCGCGAGCAGAAAGACCACCACCGCCAAGCCCAGCCCGAAGGCGCCCCGGGCACGCAGGCCGGGGTTTTCCAGCGCGCCGTGGATTCCCACCCAGACGGGCGTCCGGTCCGCCGATCCGAGTTCGAGCCAGGTGATGGATTCGCCGTGTTCGCCGCTCACGGCCATGCGCCCCACCTGGATGCCCTGTTCGCGCAGCCCCTCGCGCAAGGCCGTGTAGCGCGGCGCCATGGCCGTCGGCTCGATGAAACGTGCTCGCCGCGGCGGCGGTCCCGGCTCCAGATCCACGGGCACCAGCACGTCCACGCCCTGGGGCAGGGTGGGTACCTCGCCGCGCAACAGCTGCGCCTGCACGGGCTTGAGCGCCGCCGACCAGGTCGGGACGGCCGCCTTGGCAAACACGCTGGCCTGATCATTGAAGAGCACCAGCACGAGCATCGCCACCAGCAAGGCGGCAACGCCCACCTGGAGCAGGAAGATCCGCGCAAACAGGGTGTCGAACCAGCGTGCCCTCATGGCGCTCTCAGATGGCGATCAAAGCCGGCTGCCGGTGAACACATAGCCTTCTCCACGCACGGTCTCGATCCAGTCGCGCCCGCCGGGTGCGGCGGAGAGCTTCTTGCGCAGGCGCGCCACCTGTACGTCGACGGCACGATCCATGGGCATGTAGTTGCCCGGCTGCACCGCCGCCGATAGGGATTGCCGCGACACGCATACGCCGGGCTGGCTGGCCAGGGCCAGCAACAGCTTGAATTCGGTGGAGGTCAGCGCCAGGGGTTCGCCCTGGCAGGTTACGCGCCGCGCCAGCAGGTCGAGGGTCAGGCCTTCAAAGCGCAACTGGGTGCGGCGCATGACGGCCTGCTGGCGCCGCACGAGCGCTCGCACCCGCGCCACCAGCTCCCGTGGTTCAAAGGGCTTGCCCAGGTAGTCGTCGGCTCCCAGCTCAAGACCCAGCACGCGGTCGAAGGGGTCGCCCCGCGCGGTGAGCATGAGCACCGGCAGCTCGTGGCCACTCTCGCGCAGGCGCCGGCACAGGTCGATGCCATTGGCGTCGGGCAACATCAGGTCAAGCAGCAGCACATCGGGTTCGAGCCGGGTCAGATCGGTCAGACCCTGGGTGGCGGTGCCGGCGCAGTGCACGCGCATGCCATGGGCCTGAAGCAGCTCGGCCACCATGGCCGACAGCTCGGCATCGTCATCCACCATCAGAACGGTGAGGGGGTCTTGGGGAAGGGCTACAGGCATGGCGTGCAGTTTACG
>JAEUNV010000004.1 GCA_016790385.1 Zoogloea sp. | reverse complement strand
GGCGGCACAGGTGCACAACCTGGGGGGCAACGTACTCGCCAACAAGGGCGATGTGGTGATCGACGCTGCTGGCGAGATGGTCAACCGCGCCTGGCTTACCGGCAAGCTGAACCTTCAGGAGTCCTGCAATTTCCTGTTCTGCCGTCGCACGGCAGAGGTCAGCGAGAGCCTGGTGGGCGGGCAGATCCTGGCCAGCCAGGATTTGCGCCTTAAGGCCGGTGAGCGCGTAGTGAATGAAGGGGGCCTGTTCCACGCGACCCGCGACTTGCACATCGACTCACCCCTTGTCGAGGCACGAGGCGTGCCGGTGCATGTGGCCCTGAGCCGGGCTGACGGCTTGCGCGCCCTCTTTGGAGACCGCTGGGCCGGTGTGTATGCCATCGACCAGGGCGGTGGCTTCACCGCCCAGACGGGCCGCCTGATCCTGACCGGTCACGCCATTCAGGACAGGGGCTTCTTCAACGCCAGCCAGGGCGTTGATGGCGTCATTACCGTGGAACGGTCGCCGGGTCGCGATCCGGTCGAGCTGACCAGTCACCTGGGCCTCTTCAGTGCGTTCTGGCGGTGAACGGCAGTGGTGCCTTGCGCTCGCTCTGGCCCTCCTGTTGGCCGGAACGAGCGCCCATGCCCAGCAGCTGCCACCGACGCCGCCCCGCCAGGACCAGGGCGACCGCATCCTGCGTGAGGAGATGGAGCGTGAACGGGAGCGACTATTGCGCCAACCCACTCCGCCTGTCGACCGGCCAGCCGCCCCGGCCGCGGCGGGGCCGGATCCTGCCGAGGTGGCGGAAACCGCTCCCATGTTTCGTATTGAGCGCATCGAGGTGCAGGGTGAGGCGCTGTTGTCGGCCGACGTCCTGGCGCGCCGTCTGCGGCCTTTCGTCGGTCTCGAGCTGGGCACGGTGCGCATCGGCCTCTTGCTGCAAGGGCTCAACGCCGATCTTATCGATGCCGGTCTGATCACCTCCCGGGCCTACGTGGTGAGCCAGAATCTGGCGAGTGGCGTACTCAGCCTGCGCATCGTACCGGGCCGCATCGAGGCCATCCGCTACAACGGTACGCCGCTGGCGGCAGATGCCCTGGATGAGCTCGGCCTGCGTCTGGCCCTGTCTATGGAGGTGGGCGACATCCTGCAACTGCGGGATATCGAACAGGGGCTGGACCAGCTCAATCGCCTGCGGGGCCGACAGGCCCAGGTGCGCATCGTGCCCGGGCAGTCGCCGGGGGGCTCGGTACTCGAGTTCGTCGATCCGCCGGGTGTGTCGGCCTGGCGCGGCTGGCTGGGCGCCGACAATCAGGGCAGCCCCGCCACCGGCGCACGGCGCCTGCGCGCGGGTCTGGAGACCGGCGGCCTGTTCGGTCTCAACGAGAACCTCAACCTCGGCTACACGGGCAGCCTGGAGACCAATGCGCTCAACGCCGGCCTGTCCCTGCCCTGGGGTTACAACACCTTCAGCCTGCTTACCACCTGGTCCGAGTACCAGAGCCTGATCGGCAACGTGGCCTTGCTTCACGGCAGTTCCACCAATCATGCGGCGTCGTGGAACCGGCTCCTCTTTCGCGGCCGGGACACCAAGGTGGCGGCCGACCTGGCCCTGTCCGTGCGGGAGGCGCGGCGG
>JAEUNV010000645.1 GCA_016790385.1 Zoogloea sp. | reverse complement strand
CGAACCCGCGGCTATTCCCTTGAGGCGGTCCAGGAAACCATCCTGCGCCGCATGCACGATTACGTGCATTACATCGTGCCCCAGTTCTCCCACACCCACATCAATTTCCAGCGGGTGCCCATGGTGGACACCTCCAACCCCTTTATCGCCCGGGACATCCCCACTGCCGACGAATCCATGGTGATCATCCGCTTCCGCGACCCCAGGGGCGTCGACTTCCCCTACCTGCTGCGCATGATCCACGACAGCTTCATGAGTCGGGCGAACACCATTGTGGTGCCGGGCGGAAAGCTCGACCTGGCCATGCAGCTCATCCTCACGCCGCTGATCTGGAAGCTCATGGAACGCCGACGTCAATGGGTATGAAGGGCATTCACCGTTCGGCCCGCCGCGGTTTCAGCGGGCAGCCGTAATGTCCTTGCCCACGTCCGTCTTCAGGTCGTCCCGGAATTCGCCTTCCCAACCTTCACCACTCGCCCAGAAAAATCGGCCCTGGCCGTGCTTTTTGCCCAGCACCCAGGCGCCCTCGTAGCGATTGCCATTCTTCCACGCATACGCACCCTGCCCGTGGAAGAGCCCTCGCGAGAACTCCCCTGAATAGCGATCACCCGAGGCGAACACCAGGGTTCCTCGCCCTGAGGGCTCTCCATCCCGCACGGCCCCCTCGTATCGATTGCCCCCGGGGAACTGGATGATCCCGTATCCGTCTGCCCGGTCATCCACCCAATCCCCTTCATACCACTGGCCACTGACCCAGCTGAAACGGCCCTTCCCCTGACGCCGCCCCTTTACCAGCGTACCGCTGAAACGCTCACCGTTGGCCCACTCTACGGTCCCCGTCCCGCTGACCTCGCCGCTCGCCGACACAATGGAAAACGCCCCTCGATAAGTCGTGTCACCGGCCACCACAACCCCGTCCGCCGCGGGCGCCGATGCAGGACCGGAATCCACCGTCGGCCGGATCTGTGCGGTGGGCTGCACGGCCGTGCGCAGCGGGGCCGCCGTGCCCCCCACGGGCAAGGTTGCCGCCGCAGCCGCCGCTGCAACCGGGTTGCCACCACCGACCGACGCTGGCGGCGAGCTTGCAGACGCCAGCGCCGTCGGCATTGATTTGCTCCCATACTGGGCCATGGCCTGGGCCGGTAGGGGCGCGCCCCGTTCCCGTGCCAGGGCATCCGCATTGGTGCGGGCCAGTGTCTGCGGTGCGCCGCGGCAGGCCGTCGTGGCATCCCGCCAGCCCACCTCGGCACGGATGGACAACTGATCCCGCTCCGGCGCGGACATGCCCGCCCCATTTGTCTTCAGACGCTGGGCCAGCTCCGTGGCAGCATCCCACAGGGGGGCACAATACTCGGCGTTGTGGGCATCCACATGGGTTTGCTCAGCTTTGCGCTGGGCCTGCTGCTGGCGGTTCCCGGAGCATTTGTCGACCGCCCCCTCCCAGGCCATGGCAGCCTTGCCGTAGAGCATGGCCGCATCTTCCCAGCGCTTTTCCTTCCAGGCACCACGGGCATAGTCCACCAGGGCGCCGGCACTTTTCCAGGCGGCATCGCAGGCCGGACCTGAACTCAGCAGCTCGGCATTCGCCGCCCTTTGCCTGACCGTGGCGGCGAGGCTCTTCTCGGCCTTTTCCCGGTAGGGAGACTGGCACAGGCTCACCGCATCGCGCCACACCGTCTCAGCCTCACCGAGCAGCCGCTCGACCTCCGCCGGATCACCCCGCTCGTTGCGCGCAGCCGCGGCCCGCAGGTCCAGATCGAGCGCCTTGTCGAGCCGCGGCAGACATTCCGTCTGATGGGCAAGGGCGCTCTCGGCCAGCTTGAGTTCGGTCGTTGCCCTGTCTCCCTGCCGATTGGCCTGGACCGCCAGTGAAGGGCAGGCCGCGGCGACCTTCAAAAAGGCGCTCCCGGCCTCGCGCAGCACAGGCACCGACTCCCTCCAGCGTCGTCCCGAAGAAGCATGCAGCCCCCTCTGGAGCAACACCTCGGCCTCCTGGAGAAGAACCGGACAATCGACCGTCGGCGTAGCGGCGGATTCAATCGGCATACCTCCCGCCCCATCAGCCTGCTGGGCTCCGACCGAAGCGCCATGGAAAGCCAGATACAGCGCAGCAACGAATAAAGGTCTTGTCATTGTCGTCACTCAGCCCCTGACTCAAGGGGCATTCTCAGCATTGCGTCGATCAGTCCGCCACCACCCTGCCCCGAGGCGGGCATCAAGTCATCGCTTTCCGCCTTCATGGCCTGAAGGCCGGCGTCTTCCAGGGCGCTGGGAAGATCGGTCAACTTCAGGGCGAACACGTCCAGCGAGGCCCCTTTCAGTACGGCTGCCAGCATCTCCTCCCGCCGGGTCTGGCGCGCCAGGGCGGCAAAGCTCTGAAGGCGCAGCTCATCAAAAACAAAGGCATTGTTGACCAGCCCCCTGTCCAGCAGCTTCTGGTGCAGGGTTGCACCAGCCAACGGGTCTCCACCCAATGCCACGATGCGATCATAGGCCCAGCGATCGGCGTAGTCGAAAACAGTGGTGGCCACCCACGACAGGCTGGACACAGACAATCCAACGCGCATCATGAAGGTGTCACGCAGCACGCCGCCCGCCTCCCGGGCCATGACCTTGCCCACTTCCTCCCCCACCTTCTGCGCATACTCGCGGCTCGCCTGTTCGGCCAGACTTCGGGCCGCCTCCTGCAAGGCCTGTTTGGCCGCTGCCTCGCCGGCGGATTTGGCGGCGGCGGTGGCTGCGGCCTGGGCCGCCTGATTGGCCGCCACTTTGGCCGCCTGGGCGGCGGCATTGACGCCCACCGCGAGCGAAGCAACGTTAAACAGCGTGGAAACGATCTCCTTGCTGTAGTGATAGGTCTTCATGCGGGCGCCCCCCTCCTCCGAAAGGCCCTGGGTCCATAAGACCATCCACAGGGCCTCATCGGGGGTGATGCGGGGCACAAAGAGTTCCAGAGGATGAATGCTCATCAACCAGTGAAAATCCTGGTAGGCCGGCGTCAATGGCGGCGCCAGGCGGGTATAGCCACGGCACACCTCGAAGGGCTTGACAGTCACCGTGCGCCCGCCCGCGGTCTTGACCGAAAACGGCTCGCCATCGTCCCGCAGCTCGGCCAGCTCCAGCAGCATCTTGTTGGCGTCGTTCTTGCGGTAACCCTTTAAATCCACCAGCTTGTCACCAATCTGCAAGCCGCTTTCGGGGGTGGCCGCGATCACCGTGAGGCGTTCGTCCACCTGCAAGGCACGCACCCAGGCCACCCGATCGTCCTCCGGCCACGCGTCGCTGGAGGCCACGCTGAAGGGCAGCTCCCACTGGCGGCTGCATCCCGGATCGCGCAGCGCCGCGGAACGGACGATGGCCGGCCGCAGGGCACGCTCCCCATGGCCCATCAGCCTGAGATTGGCAAGCAAGGTCTCATTGACCTTGCGACCGTCATCGACCGTATATTTCACCGAGCTGCAACCAACCATGAACAGGATGGCCGGAAAAAGCATCAATCGCAGGAGTCGATTCGAGACGAAGCCGGGCACGGCAAGCTGTAAGAAAATGTGAGGGGCGGGGACGCGCCTCGATTATGCCGGAGTTTTGCCCACCCGGCGCCCACCCCGCCGCCCGCGCCGAGACTACCCAAGTGCAGGGAAATCAACGATAATTGCGGTCTTTGCGCGCCGCTACCCCGGCCGAAGGTTCTTCGATGTCTTCTTCGCGTAACGTCAAGCCGCCCGTCTTCAACTCCTTGACCGGCGCGATTCGTGCGCTGGCCATGGATGCCGTCCAGAAGGCCAATTCCGGCCACCCCGGTGCCCCGATGGGCATGGCCGAGATCGCCGAAGTCCTGTGGCGCCGCCATCTGCGCCACAACCCGGCAAACCCCCAGTGGGCCGATCGAGACCGCTTCGTCCAGTCCAATGGTCACGGCTCGATGCTGATCTACAGCCTGCTGCACCTCACGGGCTACGATCTGTCCATCGACGATCTGAAGAACTTCCGCCAACTGCACAGCAAGACCCCGGGCCACCCCGAGGTCGGCTACACCCCCGGCGTCGAAACCACCACCGGCCCCCTCGGCCAGGGCATCACCAACGCCGTCGGCATGGCGCTGGCCGAAAAGATCCTCGCCGACGGCTTCAACCGCCCCGGCCACGAGATCGTCAATCACCACACCTACGTTTTCCTGGGTGATGGCTGCCTGATGGAAGGCATCTCTCATGAGGCCTGCTCCCTCGCCGGCACCTGGGGCCTGGGCAAGCTCATCGCCTTCTACGATGACAACAACATTTCCATCGACGGCCACGTCGAGGGCTGGTTCACCGACGACACCCCGAAGCGCTTCGAAGCCTACGGCTGGCATGTCATCCGCGACGTCCAGGGCCACGACCCGGTCGAGATCGAAGCCGCCCTCATGGCTGCCCGGGCCGAAACCGGCAAGCCCTCGCTGATCTGCTGCAAGACCATCATCGGTGCCGGTTCGCCCAACAAGCAGGACAGCCACGACGTGCACGGCGCCCCCCTGGGTGCAGCCGAGATCGAAGCCACCCGCGCCCACATCGGCTGGCCCCATCCGGCCTTCGAGATCCCCGCCGACGTCTACGCCGCCTGGGACGCCAGGGCCAAGGGCGCCACCGCTGAAGCCGAATGGAACACCCGCTTCGCCGCCTATGCCGCCGAGTTCCCCGACCTGGCCGCCGAATTCACCCGTCGCATGGCCGGCGACCTGCCGACCGACTGGGCCGCCCACGTCGAAGCCGTGCTCGCCAAGGTCACCGAAAAAGGCGAGACCATCGCCACCCGCAAGGCAAGCCAGAACTGCATTGAAGCCTTTGCTCCGAAATTGCCTGAACTCCTGGGCGGCTCGGCCGACCTGGCCGGCTCCAACCTGACCCTGTGGTCTGGCGCCAAGGGCGTATCCCGCAGCACCGGTGGCAACTACGTTTACTACGGCGTGCGCGAGTTCGGCATGGCGGCCATCGCCAATGGCATCGCCCTGCATGGCGGCCTGATCCCCTACACCGCCACCTTCCTGATGTTCAGCGAATACGCCCGCAATGCCTTGCGCATGGCTGCGCTGATGAAGGTGCGCCAGATCTTCGTGTTCACCCACGACTCCATCGGTCTGGGCGAGGACGGTCCGACCCACCAGCCCGTCGAACAGACCGCCTCACTCCGCCTGATCCCCAATATGGATGTATGGCGCCCCTGCGACACCACCGAATCTGCCATCGCCTGGGCGGCCGCGATTGAACGCAGGGAAGGTCCGTCATCCCTCGCCTTCTCGCGCCAGAACCTGCCCTTCCAGGCCCGCAGTGCCGGTCAGATTGCCGACATTCGCCGCGGCGGCTACATCCTTTCCGAAGCGGGCACTCCTGCACAGTCGGCTGCGGCGCAAGCCGTTATCATCGCGACCGGTTCCGAAGTGGCCCTTGCCATGGCGGCCCAGAAGCAGCTTGCCGACCAGGGCATTGCCGTGCGGGTGGTGTCGATGCCCAGCACCAACGTCTTTGATCGCCAGGACGCCGCGTACCGCACTTCGGTGCTCCCGGTCGGCTTGCCCCGCGTGGCAGTGGAGGCTGGCGTGACCGATGGCTGGTACAAGTACGTCGGCCTCGACGGCGCGGTCATTGGAGTGGATCGCTTTGGCGAGTCCGCGCCGGCGGGCGAGCTGTTCAAGTATTTCGGCATCACCTCCGACGCTGTCGCCGCCGCGGTGAAGAAAGTTCTCGCCTGATCCGTTGGCGAGCCCAGACATATTCGGTTTCGTGTATTAACACTAGGGAGAAGACTCGATGAGCATCAAGGTCGCCATCAATGGTTTCGGTCGTATCGGTCGCTGCACGCTGCGCGCCATTTACGAGCAAGGTCTGCAAAACGAAT
>JAEUNV010000630.1 GCA_016790385.1 Zoogloea sp. | reverse complement strand
GAGGGGCAATTCATCCAGCCAAGGCACCCAGCCGGCATGGCGCTCAGCGGCTTCCAGACGGGCTTTATGCCTCTGGTAGTTCGCTTCGAGCGACAGCCAGAAGTCCATGGTGCTGCCCAGCACACGCTCCAGGCGTTGGGCAGCATCCACGGTGAGCGGCACCTTGCCATTGATGAGCTGGCTTACATGCTTCTCGCTGTACCCCAGGCGCTGAGCCAACTCTGCTTGCGTCCAGCCACGCTCTTCGGCAATGTCGAGAATGGACTCCCCTGGCGGCAAGACCCAATCCGGCGCAAAGGGAGCACTCAGTTCAGTCATGGTAATCCCCAATCGATTCAATGCTGATGACCGTGACATGGGACCATTCGATGCCGCCGTCAGGTCGGGTGGGGCAAGGGTCGTGGGCCGGGGTAAAGACCAGTCGCCAGCCTCCGGCAAGATCAAGGGCAAACTGCCCGAGGCGATCCCCTTTGAGCGGATGGGGATTGCCCGCAACCAGATCGGTGACACGTGCAGCCGCCTCCAGTGCAAGCAGGCGCAGCTTCAGCTTACGCGCCGAGGCCGCCCCGAGCTTTTTCTCGGCGACGGCCTGCTTCTCACACAGATCGCGGATTTTCTTGTCCTTGTATCGAACTTCCAAGGCACCCCCATTCTATCAATCTTTACCTACTAGGTAAATTAAGACTCAGCTTGGTACCCGTTGAGCGTTTCATGGAGATGCCGCCAGCAATCCCGAACTGTCTTCACTCACAACGAAGAATCGCACGACACGCAACAACTCGGCAGTGACCCATTCCACTAGATCGTCATGCCAACGTCTTTAATCGGATGATGACAGAGGGTCCGAGTGGACTTGGCACGGAACGATCTCGCCGACCGACGCTCTCCCACCCGTCCCGGGGAAGGCCGATGCCCTGCGCGCTCCTCAGTCTCCCCTGAACACCGGCTTGCGCTTCTCTTTGAAGGCCCGGATGCCCTCGGCGTAGTCCTGGCTGTTGTACACCACCCGGCGCAGGCCCTGGATGCGTTCGAAGTCTTCCGGCGACATGGTGTGGGCGCCGGCAAGGATGCGTAGCTGCTCCTTCATCACCGAGATGGAAAGGGGCGCATTGGCGGCGATGCGGCAGGCCATGGCGTAGGTGGCGTCCTCCAGGTCGGCGGCGTCGGTGACATGGTTGATGATGCCCAGGCTGCACAGGCGTTCGGCGGGGATGGGGGCGGCGGTGAAGAGCATCTCCTTGGCCAGGCGCAGGTTGGCGGCGTTGAGAAAGGTGAGCAGACCGCCCACGTTGTATGGCACGTTGAGGCGGGCCGGGGTGGCGGCAAAGGTGGCGTCGCGGGCGGCCACGATGAGGTCACAGGCGAAGGCGGTTTCGCAGGCGCCGCCCCACACGCTGCCTTCGATCATGGCGATGATGGGGGCGGGAAAGGTCTCGATCTCGCGCACCAGCTTGCGCAGGGGGTCACGCCAGGCCAGGGGGTCGAGGCCCGCGGCAGGGAGCTCTTCGATATCGTGGCCCGCCGACCACACCTTGCAGCCGGCGCGGGCGCGCAGCACCACGCAACGCACCCCCACGGCGCGGAAGGATTCGAGGGCGGTGGCAAAGGCATGCACCATCTCCTCGCACAAGGCGTTGCGGCGGGATTCCCGATCCATCGTGAGGGTGGCGATGTGGTCGGAGATGTCGATCTGGAGCATGGCTGCACGGGGTGGAAGCGGGACACCATTCTATGCGCGGCCGGCGCGGATGGATTTCCGCGCCCCGCGGCCGGACGGAAATGTCAGCCGCGCTTGCCAACCAGCATCACCCCGGCCACCACCAGCGCGCCGCCGAGGATCTGGAACAGGCCGATGGGCTCGTCGAGGATCAGCCAGCCCAGAAAGAGCGTGACCACCGGGCCGAGGGTGCCGATGAGGGACACCGGCCCGGCCCCCATGCGACGGATCGCCTCAGACACCATCCACACCGGCAGCACGGTGGAGAACACGGCCATGGCGCCCGCCAGCAGCATCACCGGGGCCGGCTGGACGAGCAGGCCGAGGGGGCGGGTCAGGGCGAAGTGGGCAAGGCACAGCAGACAGGCGGCGGTGCTGGCCCACGCGGTGACCCGGGCGGCCCCCAACCGGCCCACCGCCTGGCCATTGCCCATCAGGTACACGGCGTAGGACACGGCGCTGGCAAACACCAGACCACCGCCGATGAGCACATCGTGCATGTCGCCGGCCACGTGCAGGTCATGGGCCACCGCCAGGGCGATGCCGGCGTAACAGAGGGCGATGGAGCCCATGGCCCGGGGGGTGATGCGCTTGCCCAGGAAGAGGGCCGACAGCACGACCACCAGGGTGGGGTAGGCAAACAGGATCAGCCGCTCCAGGGCGGCGGAGATGTACTGCAGGCCGAGAAAATCCAGATAGCTGGCCAGGTAGTAGCCGGTGAGGCCCAGGCCCAGCATCAGTCCGATGTCGCGCCGCCCCAGGGGTTCCGGCTTGCGGCTGCGCTGGTCGTACCAGCCCAGGGCCAGGAAGAAAGGCAGCGAGAAGCCCATGCGCAGGGCGAGCAGCGTCACCGCATCCACGCCATAGGGGTAGGCCAGCTTGATGAGGATGGCCTTGAAGGAGAAACCCACTGCGCCGAGGACGGCAAAGAGAAGGCCGATGTGGTTGCCGGAGGGGTTCATGGGGCGGGAGCGATGCGGCTGGAGTTCACAGGGCCCCATTAGGCCAGCCGCGGGTCTCGGCGGGAATGCGTATGTTCCGAGGAGGGGGTTAGGAAATGCTGAAGGGTCGGGGATGAAGCCTGCGCATGCCTCGGGCCCAGGCAGCGGAGGTCGAATGAATTCGACCCCACGGGGAGAGAGGACGCGTCTTGCGGAAGCGGCGGGGCTGCATTTGTGGGGTCGAATTCATTCGACCGCGGGCTCCAATCAAAGGCAGGCCGATGATTGAGCGCGCGGAGGTCGAAGTCATTCGACCCCACAGGAGGGTGCTCAGTGCGTCAGGAAGTCCAGCACCATGCGGTTGAACTTGTCGGCGTGTTCCCACTGGGCCCAGTGGCCGCAGCGGTTGAAGATATGCAGCTCGGCGTTGGGCATGCCCCAGATCAGGCGCAGGCCGACGTCCATGGGCACGAAGCGGTCGTCGCGGCCCCAGATGACCAGGGCCGGGGCGGTGACTTCGCCCAGGCGCGGCCCGAAGTCGGGGAACTGCTTGGGGTTGGCGGCGAGGCTCTTGACGAAGTTCTCCAGGTGGTCGCGGCGGGCCAGCATGTTGTCGAGGCGGGCCTGAAAGAGCTCTTCGGTAAGG
>JAEUNV010000609.1 GCA_016790385.1 Zoogloea sp. | reverse complement strand
GGCGCCCGGGCCGTGATGACCGTGACGCCGGTGGGAAACATGCCCAGCGTGTCGCGAAAGGCGCGGACCGCCGGATCATTCTTGGGAACAGTCATGTCGAAGTCGTTTGGGGCACGCCACCGGGGCGGGCCGAAAGCCTGTAGGGGGCACGCATTATCGCCGCGCGGGGCCCCACCGTCGAGGGGTTAAGAGATTGAATACATTTGCAGAAACCCTGATCGCCTGGCAGCACACACACGGCCGTCACGGCCTCCCCTGGCAGGTCCGGGATGCCTATCGGGTATGGCTTTCGGAAATCATGTTGCAACAGACCCAGGTGGAGACGGTGATTCCCTATTACCAGCGCTTCATTGCGCGCTTTCCCGACCTCGCCGGTCTGGCCGCGGCGCCGCTGGAGGACGTGCTGACCCTGTGGAGCGGCCTTGGCTACTATGCCCGCGCCCGCAACCTGCACAAATGCGCCCGGGCCGTCATGGAAGGCCATGGTGGCGCGTTCCCCGCCGACCCGGCCCTCCTGGCGGAACTGCCGGGCATCGGCCGGTCCACGGCGGCGGCCATCAGTGCCTTCTCGTTTGGCACCCGGGCGGCGATTCTGGACGGCAATGTCAAGCGTGTATTGGCCCGATGCTTCGGCATCGAGGGCTTTCCCGGCAACAAGGCGGTCGAAACCGCCCTGTGGACCCTGGCCGAGAGCCTGCTCCCGGCGACGGACGTGGATATTTACACCCAGGCCCAGATGGACCTGGGTGCAACGGTGTGTACCCGTGGTCGCCCGGCCTGCGGGCGCTGCCCGGTGGCGGCGCGCTGCGTGGCCCTGCGCGAGGGCCGGGTGGGCGAGTTGCCTACGCCCCGCCCGAAAAAAGCAGTCCGCGAACGGGACGGGCGCTTCGCGGTGATCCTGGCCGGCGGCGCCGTGCTGCTGGAGCGCCGCCCACCAAGCGGTATCTGGGGCGGGTTGCTGAGCCTGCCCGAATTGCCCGAGGACGCCGACACGGCCACCTGGGTCACCACCCGCTTCGGCCTGACGGTACACAAAGTGGAGAGGCTGGCCGCGCTTCGCCATGTGTTTACCCATTTCACCCTCAACCTGCATCCGGAGGCCGTGCTTGTCGGCCACCCGAGCATATGTAGCGAGGCCACCACCCTGTGGCAGCCTCTCGACCGGCTGGAAGAGGCGGCCTTGCCGGCGCCGGTGCGCAAACTGCTGGAGCAGCTCACCCAACCTGATCTGCTCGGCGACGCTCACTGAACGCCGGGCCTTCAGTCGCCCTCCAGCAGTTTGTGCTGGCGCAGGTAGGCCTGGATGATCTCCAGCCGCGAGATGGGGTCATCCAGTTCCAGCAGACGCTGCCGGGCCAGCTGGGGAATGGGCAGGATCTCGGCCAGGCGGTATCCCACCCAGGTGGCGTCATCGAAGCGATGCGGGGGCGGAAAGGCCTCATCGCCGGCATCGGTCACGATGGCCCGCAACAACGGCAATACGTCCTCCAGCACTTGCGGCACGGCCTGCACCGGCGGCTCCGCCAGCAAAGTGATGTGCGCCGTGAGCAGGCGGTCGGGCCGCGTTGTCTTCGCCACGATGCGGAAACGCTCTCCACCCCGGGCGGTGATGTACAACAGGCCGGGTTTGTCCATGTCCCACGCGGCGATGCGGGCGATGGAACCGACCTCGTGCGGCTCGGCCGCCGCGCCGACCTCGGCCCCTTTGCGGATCAGACACACCCCGAAAGGCGTATTCGAGCGCATGCAACGGGCCGCCATGTCCAGGTAGCGCGCCTCGAACAGCTTCAAGGGCAGCACACCTTCCGGAAACAGGACCGTCCCGAGGGGAAAGAGGGGAATCTCGACGGTTTCGACGGCAATGCTCATGCTTCACGCTCCTCAAGGTCGGCCACCGGTTGCCCGAGGCGATGCCACTCTTGCAGCGAGGACGCCGGAGCGTCGGCTGGAGTCGGCTACATCTCGCCCCAGCGCGCCATCAGGGCGTGGGGCACCGCGAGTTGATCAAGGATACGGGCGACGACGAAGTCCACCAGGTCGTCCACGGTTTGCGGGTGGTGGTAGAAACCCGGGTTGGGGGGCAGGATGACCACGCCCATGCGCGCGAGGCGCAGCATGTTCTCCAGGTGAAGGGCCGAGAAGGGCGTCTCCCTGGGCACCAGAATGAGCTTGCGGCCTTCCTTGATGACCACGTCGGCGGCCCGCTCAATGAGGTTGCCGGCCAGGCCCGCGGCGATGGAGGCCAGGGTGCCCATGGTGCACGGGCACACCACCATCGCGTCCGGCGGATTGGAGCCGGAGGCCGGCGGGGCGAACCACTCTTCGCGGCCAAACACCCGCAACTGCCCGGGCTCCGCCCTGAAACGGGCACCAAGCTGGGTCTCCACCTCCTCCGGGCGCGCCGGAAGCGCCACATCCATCTCCTGACGGGCCACGATCTGCGCCACCTGGGAATACAGCAGCCACACTCGGCAGCCCGCGGCGAGCAGGCACTCCACCAGGCGCAGGCCGTAGGGCATGCCCGACGCCCCGGTGAGGGCGACGGCGATGGTCTTGCTGGCGGGCGGAGACGCGCTTGGGGTCAAGGCTGAAAAGTCCTGGTTATCAATGGGCATCGGAAGAAGAGACGCGCCAACGCACCCGGGGTTCCCCGGGCCGCGCTCAATGGCGGTGGATGGCCCCGATGCCTTCGTGGGCGACACCGTGGGA
>JAEUNV010000601.1 GCA_016790385.1 Zoogloea sp. | reverse complement strand
GGCGGAAGAAGTCGGCCGAAGGCTGGCTGACAAGGTTGTGGGTTCAATCGTGTGTGACGCATCGCCCTCAGGCTCCGGCAACCGTCTTTCGCCCTGAAATCCAGGCCTCAATGGAGATTCATCGATGCTTCGACACGCAGTGACATTGGCATTCATCCTCCTGGCGGGCACCGCGCTTGCGGGCACCGTATTGCCCTCCGGCCCCTTCCAGGGCATCGAGCTGGACACGCTCTCGCCCGAACAGCGCGAGATCATCACCCAGGCCTCGGAAGACTTCGAGCGGGTATTGCAGGGTAGAAAACCCAAGAACGCAGTGTTTGATGAGCAGGCCCCCCTCCCCGCCGATGGCGGCACCCTGTTCTACGCCGGCAAGGGATACCGCCTGACCGTCATCAAAAGCCTGTCTTCATTCGGCAACTCCGGCGACGGGCTGCAGGGCTATGTTTATGGCCCGGTGCTCTCCTTTCCCAAGTCCTTTGCTCCCGGAAACATGTCCGAAGTCGTCAGCCTGCGTCTCTATACGAACCAGCAACTCCAGACGCTGACCGGCGGTGAGTAGCTGGGGTGGTGCGGGAGATTCCTGCCGAGGTGATGGAGTCTTGCCGGGCGGGGATTGCCCGTCAGGTTCTCCCAAACCTCTGTAGCTGGGTACACGCCCTGGTCGAGTGAACCAGTTCATAGGAAAACGGCGGGGAAGGTGTGAGTATCGGCATGACTTCGGGGTAGCAGGCGGGTGCAGGAGAGGTAGACGACAAGATGGATGATGAGGCAGACAAGAGGGTCTTTGGATTCAATGGCTTGAAGGCGTATGGCAGCTTAGGCGACAGTCGTGTAAGACGCCGGAGGCGTCAAATGTCGTCTACTTCACGTTGAACTAAACCGCTGACGCGGTGGCCGGTGCGCAACGCATTTGGGATTTCCATCGTGCTTGGCGAGCACCGTCTTTCGAGCAGTTTTCCCAGCAAACTTCGCCGCTTGATCGATCCTAAAACCGGGAATGTTCCCGGGATCTTGAGGAGACGATCATGTCCGATTTGCGCCAACGAATGGATCAGGCGATGGTGCTGCGCGGTTTCTCGGCGCGCACGCGCGAGTGCTACCTGCGCTGCGTGGCGGGGCTGGCGCGCCACCACCATTGCCCGCCGGATCGGCTCGACGCGGCCCAGATCCAGGCCTATCTGCTGTACCTGATCCAAGAGCGCAAGCTCGCCTACGCCTCAGTGAACCAGGCCAACTGCGCGATTCGCTTCCTGTTCGCGCGGGTGCTCGGACGCGAAGCAGAGGTCTTCGAGATTCCCATGGCCAAGGTACCCAAGCGTCTACCCCAGATCCTCAGCCGCGAGGAAGTGCTGCGGCTGCTGGCGGCAGCCCGCAACGAACGCGCCCGTGCCGTGCTTACGACGGCCTATGCGGCCGGTTTGCGGGTGTCCGAGTTGTGCGCGCTGGAACTCTCCGATATCGAGTCGGCCTCGGATCGGATGTGCCTGAAGGTGCGCCAGGCCAAGGGCGGCAAAGACCGCTACACGCTGCTCTCACCCCGGCTGCTCGAAGTCCTGCGCCATTACTGGCGCCAGTACCGTCCGGGGCACTGGCTGTTTCCGAACGGTGCCGGCGATGGACCGATGGGCGTGGAAACCGCTCAGCGCATGTACTGGGCCGCCCGCGATGCGGCCGGAATCGCCCCGGGCGGTGGCATCCATTCGCTGCGCCACGCCTTCGCCACCCATCTGCTTGAAGCGGGCGTCGATCTGCCGACCCTCCAGCACCTGCTCGGACATGGCCATGTCACCACGACGATGCGCTATCTGCATCTGGCGCGCGCGCACCTGACCGGCACCACCTCGCCGCTCGAATTGCTCGTTCCGAGCTGACTGGCGATGCGCCCGGCCGGCCTGGCCGACGTGTTCGACACCTTTGGCCCGGCCTATCTCGCCACCCGGTCGCTGCCACGCGGCGGCGCGAAGGTCTGGCGGGCGATCACCGCCTGCCGCACCGCGGCACTCGGCGGGCATCTGGAAACCTGCGACTCTTGCGGACGGAGCCGGCACGTCTATCATTCGTGCCGCAACCGCCACTGTCCGCAATGCCAAGCGCGGGCGAAGGAAGCCTGGCTT
>JAEUNV010000587.1 GCA_016790385.1 Zoogloea sp. | reverse complement strand
CCACCAGGGCCTCAAGGGCCGCGCCCAGGCCGAACTCCTCCAGCCCCACCGGGCGCAGTTGCAGGAGGATGCCCTGCAGGCTCTCCATCATGTGGGCCGTCACCGCGGCGATTGCACGGGCCGCGGGCAGCAATTCCGGATCACGCGTTTCGGCGCGGCCGCCGATGAATGCCGCCTCCGCGCCGATGGAGGCAAGACATTGGCCAAACTCGTCGTGCAGCTCCCGGGCCAGGCGCCGGCGCTCTTCCTCGCGCACGGCCAGCAGCCGCATGGCAAGCTGGCGCTGGGACGCGAGGGTCTTCTGCAATTGCTCGGCGAGGTGATCGAAACCGGCCGCAATGCGGCGCAATTCGATCAAGCGGGGGCGCGGCATGCGCGCCGAAAGCTCACCGGCCTCCATCCGCGCCAGTACCGCCAGGATCTGATCGGCCGGCCGCAGGGCGCGGCGCACGGGCCGGTAGATCAGCAGGTTGAGCAGCAGGATGCCGAACGTCATACCGAGCACCGTGCGGATCTGGCTCCACACCACCACGCTCTCGCTGTCCAGATCGGGCGTGACGACAAACTCCCCCACCTTGACGCCCGGATACTGCCCGATCACGCCTCGATAGCGCAGATCGGGCCCGATCAGCCGGGCCAGCAGCCAACGCACGGCACCCGGTGCCGCGCCTCCGTCATGGAAACAGCGAGCCACCACCGCGCGCTTGTAGATGTCCTCCACCGCCACACAGATCCCCAGCAGCGGCGCGATGCCGTCGAGCGAACTCAGGTCCATTCCCTCCAGGCTGCGCCGGAAGGCATCTCGCTTCTGATCCGCCTCTCCGGCAATCAGCCGCTCGACCGTACTGCCGGTGCGCTGGATATGCGTGTCGATGCGCGCCACCGCCTGCTGTAAAACGACCGCCCCGGCGGCAAGACCGATGAGCAGGGCAAACAGGCTCACCCGCAGCAACAGGTTGCGCTTGAGGTCGACCGCCGCCGCGGTGGCCTCGGCGGCCTTCATCGTGTGCTCATTCATGCTTCCCCCGGAGCCCGCGGAACCATACCATACTGATTTAGTCGGATTTGCGGATGGCGCCTCCCGCGCCCCGGCCCGCAGCTTAGCCTATCCCTGGCAGGCAAATTGCCCGACCCACAACCACGCCAGCCCCACGACCGGACCATCATGCACACCCTCGAAACCCTGCCCTTCGACAACGCCTTCGCGCGCATGCCGGCGAGTTTTTACACCCGCCTGGCCCCCGAGCCCTTGCCGCGCCCCTACCTTGTGGCGGCCAGCACCGAGGTCGCCCGACTGATCGGTCTCGACCCGGCCGAGCTGGCCCGCCCGGACTTTCCCCAGTTCTTTGCGGGTAACCAACCCCTGCCCGGCAGCGACCCCCTCGCCGCCGTCTATTCCGGCCACCAGTTCGGTGTCTGGGCCGGGCAGCTTGGCGATGGCCGGGCTCATCTCCTGGGCGAAGTGGCCGGCCCGGACAGCGGCTGGGAAATCCAGCTCAAGGGCGCCGGGCAGACACCCTATTCCCGCTTCGCCGACGGCCGCGCCGTACTACGTTCGAGCATTCGCGAGTACCTGTGCTCGGAGGCCATGGCCGGCCTCGGCATCCCCACCACCCGGGCCTTGTGCGTGGTCGGGTCCAGCGCACCGGTACGCCGCGAAACCATCGAGACGGCGGCCGTCGTCACCCGACTGGCACCGAGTTTCATCCGCTTCGGATCGTTCGAACACTGGCGGGTCCTGCGCCGGATGGACGAACTGCGCCAGCTCGCCGACCACGTGATCGAGCGCTTCCGCCCCGAATGCCGTGCCGCGGCAAATCCCTACGATGCCCTGCTGCGCGACGTGGGCCGCCGCACCGGAGAGCTGATCGCCCACTGGCAGGCGGTCGGCTTCATGCATGGCGTGATGAACACCGACAACATGTCCATCCTCGGCCTGACCCTCGACTACGGCCCCTTCGGCTTCATGGACGCCTTCGACGCCGGCCACATCTGCAACCACTCCGATGCTGACGGACGCTACAGCTACCAGTCCCAACCGCAGATCGGCCACTGGAACCTCTATGCCCTGGGCCGCGCCCTGGCACCCCTGATCGGCGATCAGGCCGCCGTTCAGGCCGCCATCGAGGAAAGCTACGCCCCGGCTTTCGAGCGCCACTTCATGGACCTCACCCGCGCCAAGCTCGGCTTTGCCCAAGCCCTGCCCGGTGATGAGGACTTCGTCGGAGAAACCTTCGCTCTGCTCCAGAGCCAGCATCCCGACTACACCCAGTTTTTCCGCCAGCTCAGCCGCCTGCCCTCGCAGGCGGAAGGCGCCGGCCGCGTCGCCGCCGACGCCCCGGTGCGCGATCTCTTCATCGACCGGGCTGCCGCCGACGCCTGGATTGCCCTCTGGCGTGCCCGACTGGGCGCGGAAGGCCGCGCCGACGCCGAGCGTCAGGCCGGCATGCGGGCCGTCAATCCCAAGTACATTCTGCGCAACTGGATCGCGGAGTCGGCCATCCGGGCGGCCCGCGCAGGGGACTACAGCGAAGTCGCGGCCGTCCATGACTGCCTGTGCCGTCCCTTCGACGAACAACCGGAATACGAACGCTTCGCCGCCCCCCCTCCCGACTGGGCGGAAGGACTGTCTGTCAGCTGTTCAAGCTGACTTCTGACACCGCCGGCATTGTCGACATTCTTTACACCGCGCGCCTCTGTTACGGGACAAGTCACAAATTTATGTTAATTTTCAGCCACCTGAACGCTCCTTTTTTCGGGTCTGCTAATTGCTAGCAATGAGAACCGCTATGACGCCGTGGGGATCGCCCCCCGTCCGTAAATAGAACGCATTCCACCAGCCCCATGCCAGGTGGCTACATGCGCATTAAAGGAGATGTCCCGTGAAAATTGCCGCCCCGCGCGTCCGACTCAAACCCTTATCCGTGCTGGTGTCCATCGCGACCCTCACCTTGGGTGCCCTATCCACTGCCCATGCCTCTCCACAACTGGATCGGCTGGAAAGCCTGCTCGCCGCAACGCCCGAGGGTGGCTGGGTCAAGGCCAACGTGGGTACCTTCTCGGAAGCCTGGGCCACAGGCTCGACGGCCGTCCCGCTGAGCAGCTATCGGAACCCGGCATCGATCGTTTCGGCCTGGAGTTCCTTCGCCTGGGATTCCACCCGGGGCGACCTGCTGCTGTGGGGTGGCGGCCACGCCAACTACGCAGGTAACGAGATATATGTCTGGGATGCCAATTCGGGCGACTGGAGCCGGGGCTCCCTGCCCAGCCGCATCGACTCGAATTTCTTCGTCGTGGATAGCGCCGCCCCCCAGTCTTCCCACACCTACGAGAACAATCTCTACCTGCCGGTCAATGGCGTGTTCCTGACCTTCGGCGGCGCGGCCTTCCAGAGCGGCGGCTCCTTCCAGAACTTTGACGGTAACAACATCACCCCGTCCGGCCCCTGGGTCTGGGACCCGACCAAGGCCGACCCGAACAAGGTTGGCGGCACCACGGGCTCCGGCTGGGATCCCAGCACGGAAGGCGGGCAGATGTGGACCGACCGCTACGCCCAGAGCCCCGCCAACACCCCGGCAAACTTCATCAACGCCGCCACCGCCTACCGCTCCGAGAACGGCAAGGATGTGGTGTATGTGTCTGTCGATCAGGGATCTTCCGGCTTTTACTCGCTCTACCGTTACATCGTGGGTGACGTGAAGAGCGGTGGCATGGACACCTGGGAAAAGATCGGCGTGATGGCCAACACCGCCGCCAACGGCGGCAGCGGCACCATCGACACCAAGAACAACCTGTTCATCCGTACCGCCGCCGTCGGTGGCCGCTACACCTCCAACCTCGCCGTCTGGGATCTCAACAAGGCCAACCCCTCCGATCCCAACTCCAATCTGGACATCGGCATCCAGCTGGTGGATGAAGCCGGCAATCCGTTCCCGATGACCAGCCGTTTCGGCATCGAATACGACAAGAAGAACGGCCAGATCCTCCTGTGGGACGGTTCCGAGCAAGGCACCGTATGGACGGTCACCCCGCAATACGACGCCAACGGCAAATTGCTCACCACCTGGGTGGTGAAAAAGCTGATCAGCACGACCTTCACGCAGCCTGATGGCAACTTCAGCACCGGCGTTTTGGGCAAGTGGAACTACATCGAAGAACTTGACGCCTTCATGGCCCTCAACGAGTTCTCCAACACCACCGGCGATGCCGAAGTCTGGCTCTACAAGCCCTTCTCCACGACGACGACGACACCGCCGCCCAATGGAGGCACGGTCGATGAGCCCGGCATGGCGGCGCTATTGCTGGCCAGCCTTGGCATCCTCGGCGTGGCCCGGCGGCGGCGCAACACGGCAGCCTGACGTTGCACCACCCCGTTTCTGCCCAGGGCAGGAACGGGGGTAGCTGTTCTCCTCTCGCCAGTGCTTCCCGGCACGTTGGCAGCTGCGGTTTCGGGCGTGGCATAAGGCACATACGCCACCGAATCGTGCCGCCCCCGGAAATTGTTCCTTGCGGTGCAATGTGTCGCGTGTGTTAAATTTCGTTTTAGAGAAGCTCGCGAGCAGCACGGATCTGCTGCCCATGCCTCAAACCTGATCCAACACAGGGCTGAACTGGACCACAGGTTCAGGTCAGCCTCCCCCGCAGGAGAAGCCAGTGAAGCACGTCGACGGCAACAGGATAGGCTTCGTCCTGCTATCCAATTCGGCCTGCCCACTGCCGAGCACGCGCATCGCCGTGCTCAACCTCTTTCCCTACCTTAAAGCCGCCGGTTACGATCCCCAGATCGTCTTTGATCCGCTCAGCGCCTCCGAGACACCCGACGTCAGCGGCCTTGCAGAGCGGGTGGCAGAGCAGGGCTTCGGGCTCATCTACTTCCAGAAAGTCCACGGCCCCAGTGTCCTGGCCGAGATGCGGGCCCTGCGCGCAATGGGTATTCCAACCGTCTATGGTGTGTGTGATCGCATCGATGACGAGATCGTGAGCATCGCGGACGTCACGGTAACGGTGACCGAGTTCCTGCGCCAACAACACGCGGCGGAGCTTCACGACCGGATTCACGTCGTCCACGACGGCATCGAGCATCCGGAAATCCAGTGCCTCCACAGGGACGAGGCCGGCCCCTCGGCCCGCCTGCGCGCGGTGCTCGTCACATCGTCCAAGCTGGAGGCCGTTCCCGCCCTTGGACGAGTCCCCCGGCATGTGGATCTGACCGTTGTCGGCCGATACCCCGAAAACCCCACCCTCAAGGAGTCCATCCGCGGCCACCTGAAGCGAGCCCTGAACCAGCCCGGTCTGGTCCGCACCGGCTTCCAGACCCGCGCCTGGCATCCCCAGCGGGTCTACTCCGACCTGCTCGAAGCCGACATCGGCATCATCCCGGTGGACACCGGCTTCAACCCCCTGCCTGGCCGGAAGATTTCCTACTGGGAAGTGAAATCGGAAAACCGCCTGACCCTCAAGATGGCCCTCGGCCTCCCGGTCATTGCCAGCCCGGTGCCCGCCTACCTGGACATCATCCAACAGGGCATCAACGGCTACATCGCCCGCAGCCGGGCCGAGTGGCTGGACGCGATCGATGCCCTGCGCGACCCCGGGCACCGCCGGGAGGTCGGGGCGGCAGCCCGCAGCAGCGTGCTCGAACGCTTCTCGATGGAAGCCCAGGCCCGCAAACTCATCAGCGTTCTCGAGAGCGTTTCCGTCGAGGCCGCGCTGTCCGACTGAGGCCGCCCGGCACGCCTTCGTGCACCCAGCCAGGGCGGCTAGCCGAAGAACACCCCGCCGTGACTGCCCGCCACCGCCCCAAGCACAACGATCAGGCTCACCCCCAGCAGAACCTGATGGAGGCGCTGGATGGTTGCCATTGTCCCCACCGGGTCGCGCCGCGCCCGCGCCTCGAAAACCCGGTGCAACACAAACGGCTCCAGAACGAAAAGCATCAGCGCAAACGCCGACCATACCGCCACCATGCCGTGCATCCACCACCAGAATAGCGGGTCGGCAAAGCGTGACCAGGCATCCAGACGCCAGATCAGCCACAGGCCCGATGCCCCGGCAAGCAGCACGCTCCAGCGTGCAATCGCGGCGAAGCGCTGCTCCAGACGCTCGAAAAGGTCGAGCTGGGCCTGGGGGTCGGCCAAAGCACGACAGGCCGGCAGCAGCACCCAGGTGACGAAAGCCACCCCACCTATCCAGAGCAGGACGGCAAAAACGTGCAGGGCACGGGCGATGGCAAAATCATTGAACCCACTCACAGCATCTTCCTTTCCTGTTTCGGGGCGCTGAAAGCCGCCTCATTGTCGCGGGCCGCCGCACCACTCACCCAGTGCAGCAACGGCCCTTGAGGATTATCCCGCTGCGTGGTTTCGCAGGCACTGACGCACTGGGCGCACTGGGTGCAGGTAAACATGGCGCGCTTGATGTTGCGGGGCTTGAGGCGCATCGGGCAGACGTGATCGCAGGCGCTGTAGCAGTCCGCGCAGTCTGCCGCCCGATCCCGGGTGAAACCCACCACCATGGCCGATCGATTGCCCATCCAGGCCAGACTCTGGAAAAGGCCGACCGCGCAGGCATAGCGGCAGAACAGGTGGCGCGCGAGCAGAAACTCGGCCGACAGCACCACCGTACCCGCGCCAATGAAGATGAACTCGTTGCGCGTGGGCGCCCCCGCCAGCAAGTGGCCATAGACCTGAAAGGGCGGCAGCAGGTAGGTCAAGAGGACCACCGCCCACACAAAAGCGAAGCCCACCGCCAGGGGCACAGTCACCAGCCACCACGCCCGGTGATAACGCACCGGCCTTCCGTCCGGCTCGCGTGGCGGCAGCGCGCGCGACTCCCACAGGCTGGGTCGGCCGGAGGCGCGGCGCATGCAGGCATTGATCGTTTCAACCACCGAAAAATGCGGACACAACCAGCCGCAGTACAGCCGCCCCCAACGCCAGGCCACCCAGATCAGCAGCGCCCCCACCCCGAGGATGGGCAGAAGTACCCGGCCTATAACCCTTGCCACGGCGCCGGGTGCGTCGATGCCTCCCTGGGCGAAATCCTCGAGGCCGGCATGCCACTCGAAACCCAGCAGCCAGGCGTGCCCCGCAACGAGATCAAAGCGCAGCAGGTTGAAGACCGGTGCCAGGACAAAAAGTATGAAAAAGCCCGCCTGCGTCCAACGCCGCAGAGACTGCCGCTGCCGGCCCGGAGCCGCCACCGGCACAATGGGAATGATCCGTGGGTGCCCCATCAGCGCGGCCCGATGAGGGGAAAGCGGAAGGTCTTGCCGGCCAGGGCCCGGGCCAGTCCGATGGCCCCGCAGAAGATCAGCGTCGAATGGCAGAGGGTGAAATACAGGATCACCACCACCCAGGTAGCTGCCGCCTGATAACCGCCAGTGAGGAGAATTGCCGCGTTGGCCAGGACCAGCAAGGCGCCCGCCCACACGCTCGCTGCCAGCGTCTGGCGCAGGTGATCATGGGCAAGCGGCGGCGCCTTGTGGCGCTGTTGCCACCACAGCACCACCAGTGCGATGAAACCCAGCCCGGGAATCAGCATCAGGTTGGCCAGGTACAAGGCCTCGGCGGCAACCGCAATCTCTCGGCCGGGAATCTCGGGATCGGTTTTCAGGTCTTCCATGGGCAGACCCAGCTTAGCCCGGTAACCCGGCAGGAAACTTGACCCGGGACAAACCCCGGCCCGGTCGGCGCAGCTGAGCGGCAGCGGGAGAGGCGCTTCGAACCTGCTCCGCGCAGGCACTCAGTTACACGAGGGCGCCCCGGCGACCGGAGCACCCGGCACCGAAGGCCTGTTCGCGCCGGCTCAGATCACCTCGAGCAG
Source organism: Zoogloea sp. (assembly GCA_016790385.1). Classification (GTDB taxonomy): domain Bacteria; phylum Pseudomonadota; class Gammaproteobacteria; order Burkholderiales; family Rhodocyclaceae; genus Zoogloea. The sequence continues at coordinate 429 of JAEUNV010000587.1, read as the reverse complement.
CTTGCTGCGCAGTTGCTCGGCCTCGCGGCGACCATCCCGGGACGAGACGATGGCGTGGTACCACTCATCAAACAGGGTACGCAGCTCGGCAGGGCTGCGCGCAGCCTCCACCCGATCCTGGAGGGAGCTGGTCCCCAGGGCGCCGACGAAAGCATTCAGGGTGTTGAGCATGAAGTTGCGGGCCTGCTGCAGACGTACCGGATCATCGCCGGGAGGGTGCAGGCGAAAGGCCGTGACCGACGCCTGGGAAGCCACCGGCGCACCAGAAGACAGGGCGCTCGCCGGACCGCTCATTTCGATGAAACCATCCTCTTCAAGCATGCCCAGCGTGTGCTGGAGGTCGTCGGATTGCAGCATGCTGCGCAGATCCTCGACACTGCGCTTGCCGTCCACGAAAATCAGTACGCGGCGCACCCGGGGGCTGAGGGC
>JAEUNV010000553.1 GCA_016790385.1 Zoogloea sp. | reverse complement strand
CCAGCGCTGGCCCGCCCGCAGCGTTGCCACCGCGTGGGCAAACGTCTCGGGGCTTGCCTGCTTGTGCAGGTAGCCATCCGCGCCGGCCGACCGGGAGAGGTCCGCCAGCTTCGGGTCGTCGTCGCCGCTGACCACCAGCAGTCGGCTGTGCGGGCAACGCTGCCTCAGGGTCACGAGCAGATCAGGGGCCATGCCATCGGGCAGCCAGAAATCGATCACCGCCAGCTCGGGCGGGCCGTCCAGGTCGATGCGCAGCAGGCACTCGGCGGTGCTGCGGGCAATGTGTACCCGAGGGAGCCCGCAGGCCATGGTCATGTATCCGGCGAATCCGCTGGCGACCAGCGGGTGATCGTCCACCACCAGCGCGTAGGGGGCGGCAACGGGGTCCGGGGCGGGATCGGGGGCGCCATCTTGCATAAGGCGCAAGCCTATCAGGCTATGCAGCGGTGCCAAACCCTACCGAGGTTGGGTAGGCGGCGTAGGTGTCCGGCAGGAAGATCGGGGCCTTGAACCATCTGACGCCCTGGGCGCTCGGGTGGAAACGTCCAGCAAGGAACCCTTCATGTCCGCCACGTCCCGTCCCATCCGGTTTGCCGCTCTTGCCCTGGGGGCCCTGCTTGCGGGTTGCGCCGCACAGATCGTCAAGGAAGACCATCTGAAGCAGAAAACGGCCTTTGCCCTCGGCCTGGAGCAGAACGCCTTCACCGTTTCCGACCGGGTCGATGATGGCCTCCAGACGCGCTACAGCGTGCGCACCAATGACGGCCGTCGTTTCAACTGCTATGTGGAGGGGGCTTTCAGCTTTGGCACCGGCCGCGTCGTCAGCGACGCCATCTGTAGCCAGTTGGGCGGTAGCGGCAAGCCTGCGCCCCGCCCCAAGAGCGGCGCCCCCGCCTCCGGCAGCGGCTGCAACGAGTTGCTGCGGGCCGCCGGGCGCTGTTGATCGGCCTGTAGTTCCCGTCGCCCTCAACCGAGTCACCCATGAAGCGTCTGGCAGCGCCCGTGTTTCTGGTCCTTGCCGCCCTGGCTGGCACGCCGGTGCTCGTCAGCCCCATCTTCGACAACCTGAAGGTGCCGCCCGCGTGGAGCGCCCGGGCCGATGGCTATGGGGGCCGCTCCGGATGGGCGGGGGTCGGGTCGGTGTCGAGCGGTGCGGGCGAGGGCCGCGACGCCCGATGGTTCGACGGTCGCGACTGGGGCGAGGTGCTCCGCATTGATCAAGCACCGCTGCGCTACTGGCGGCAGCTACTCCAGGCCCTGTGCGGCCCATCCGGGTGTTCCGCCCGTCAGCATCGCGCCGCGTTGCCCGCGCGCCCCTGTTCACAGCGGTCTTGAGCCACCGGTGCCGCGGGTGCTTCAGCGCCGCACCCAGACGTGGCGGGCCACGCTGTGCTCCAGCGCCAGTTCCACTTCCTCCGCCAGAATCACCGTCATCGGCCGTTGTTGCAGCACCGTGAGCGGGCGGTTTTCGGCGAGTCCGTAGGCCGTGAGCTGTTCCCGTTGATGCGGGTCGATCTCATCCCCCAGGGAGGCCAGGCGG
>JAEUNV010000521.1 GCA_016790385.1 Zoogloea sp. | reverse complement strand
GCCGTCGGTGAGCCAGCCGGTGTAATGCACCTGGACGTGCTGGCCAGCGGTGGCCTCGGGGCCGGTGCCCACTTCCAGATCTTCAATGACGAGGCCGCTCGCCGTGGTGGTTTGGGTCATGGAATGCTCCTTGTAAAAGACCGCCGGATTCTATTTCAAGTGGCCTTCACACGCTTGGCGAACTTGCTGCGGAACTTCGCCACCTTGGGCGCCACCACGTACTGGCAATAGGGCTGGTGCTCATTTCGGCTGAAATAATCGTGGTGATAGGGCTCCGCCGGCCAGAAGCGGGGTGCGGCGACGATCTCGGTGACGATGGGCGCGCCAAAGTGAGCCTCCTCGTTCAGCTCCGCCACCTTTTGCCGGGCAAGGGCCTCCTGCTCCGGCGTGGTGGTGAAGATCGCCGAACGATATTGCGTGCCCACGTCATTACCCTGGCGGTTGGGCGTGGTCGGATCGTGGATGGCGAAGAAGATGTCGAGGAGATCGACAAAACCGATCCGCGCCGGATCAAACTCGATGCGCACCGCCTCCGCATGGCCGGTGTCGCCATCGCAGATGCGCTCGTAGGTAGGCGCGTCCACATGGCCGCCGATGTAGCCGGAAGTCACCCCGAGCACACCGTCCGCACCAAGGTAAACCGCTTCGAGGCACCAGAAACAGCCGCCAGCCAGGATGGCCACTTCGGTTTTCGGGGAGTTCTCTGCCATGACAATCCTAATCCGGTGATGGGGTAAGCGACAGACCGTCGCCCGACGGAAAGATTTCAAGATAGATGAGATCGCTGGCGAAGGCCAGACAGGGCAGGCTCAACACAAGGAGCGGCGGACACAGGATGGTGAGGATCACCGCCACGGCCAGGACAAAGCCCCACACCAGCATCGCCCCGGGATTGACGAACACCGCCTTTACACTGGCAACGACCGCCCCGACCAGAGTGGCCCGGCGATCAAACAGCAAGGGCACCGAAAACGCCGACATACAGAACACAATGAGGGCCAGCACCGCGCCCATCGCCCCGGTAAAGGCATGAAAGCGCAACACCTGCCCACTTTGCGGCGCGGTACCCATGCCGATCATGAAGCTGAAAACGGTGGCCGCATCCGAAATCCAGATCAGGAACAACAGAGCGCACACCCCCGCTATCACCCACAGCCCTCGGGGGGCACTGCGAAAAGCCGTCAGCACATGCCCCATGCCCGGTCGGTGCCCAGCCTCGCCAGCGCGCCGCAGGGCGATGAAGCCGCCCAGCACGGCGGGCCCGACCAACAAGAAGCCCCCGGCAAAGGGCAACATCATCGGGTCCAGGTCAAACCGTAGCAAAACGGCAAAAATCAGCAGCCCGATCAGCACGAAAATGCCGGCAAATCCTAGTGCGGGCTTCGGGCAGCGCCACAGCTGGCGCCAGCCCTCGACGAGGGCCGCGGCCACGACAGCGGGGGAGATGGGGCGGGGAATGAGGTGGGCGGACATGGCGGCTCCTGGCAGGCGGACCTCCATCTCGCCCAATGCGCCCGTCAACGTCCATGACCGGGATCAAGTCACCCGTCGCCAAGGCCAGCCGCTTACCGGAATGAAATCGAATACAGGGCGTCCAGGGCATTCTCGCTGCCGGCCCGTCCAATCACCGAAATACTGCGAGTGAGCTGGTAGGTCAGCTTGACCACGCTTGAGGTGCCGGAGATGCTCTGCTCGAAACTGAGCAGGGCGCGGGTTGACAGGCGCTTGCCGATGGTAATGACCTGGCCGGGGACAGAATCGACACTGCGCGACGAGGCACTGGAGGCTGTGCCGGTGACACTGCCCGTCGCCACGCTGCTGGTCTGGACCCGATTGCGGGGGTCCACGCTGGAGCCAAAGGAGATTTCGTCAAAGCCGAAAGCCTGGGCCAGGCTGGCCGAAAAGCCCCCTCCCGAATCGCCGAGCAAGGCCTGGGCCGCGGGCAACAGCAAGGCCATCTCACCGCCGGAACCCTGATCGGGCGGACGGCCCAGAACGATCCAGCCGAGTTTCTCGGGATCAGGCACGTTCGGTTCGGAAACCAGCCTGACCACCGGACGCCGAGCCGTTCCGGTGATACCCACGCCGGCCTCCACCGCCAGGCCCTTGCGCAGAGCCACCACGTTGAGCCCGGGATTGGCCACCGGGCCGCTGAAGGTCACGATGCCGCGGTCGATGGAGAGGCGCTGACCGTAGCCCTCGAAAACCCCGCCCTGGGTGGTGATGATGCCCGTCGCCGCGAGCGGCTTGCCGTTGCCGGCACGCAGGCGGATCTCGCCGGCGAGGCGGGTATCCAGGCCCAGGGCCTTCACATACAGCGCATCCCCCAGGCGCAGAACCAGATCCAGCCCCATGCGGAAGGGGCTGGCCGGCGCAGCCTCGGCACGACGCGGATCGAGGACTTCCACATCGTCTCCCAGGCTGGGTGCCGGCGTTCGCGACAGTTCGACAAAGCCTGCGTCGGCCGTCAGGCGGCCTTTCAGCTGGGCCGAGTTCCAAGCGCTCACGATCTCGCCCTCCCCGCTCAGCACCAGCCAGTGATCCGCCCGCTGCAACAGAGGCAACCGGTCGGCCTTGAAGCTGAAGAGCCCCTCCCCCGTAGCCAACTGGATGGCGCCGGACGCCTTCAAGGTTCCAGGTTCGCGGGTCAGGCGCGCCACATCAATGCGGCTCTCCCGGGGCCTGACCCGGTTGGGCGAGACAAAGCTGAACTCGTCCACGCGCAGCACCTCGCGGTTGAAATCCGCCACCAGCGTACCGCCCGACAGGTGCAGCCCCTGATCGGCCATCACGAAATCGAGCTTCTCGCCACGCAGGCGGCCCGCCGCTTCCGGCTTGGCCGGGGTGCCGGCGAGGGTGAATTCACCCTTCAGACTCCCGCCGGTTTTCAGGTTCTGGTCGGCCAGCGGGCCGGCCCAGGCAATGGAAGGCATGTCGAGGCTGGCCGAACCCAGCAGCGGTGCGCCCGGCACGAGACGAAGCCCTTGGGGCGTGCGCTCAGCC
>JAEUNV010000474.1 GCA_016790385.1 Zoogloea sp. | reverse complement strand
GTTCAGAAAATCCCTTGCTGCGCTGGAGCAGGTTTTCGGAGCGGAGCATCCGGAGCTCCTGCCGTCGCTTAACGGGCTGGCGGCAATCAGTCTGGCCAACGGTGAGCAGAATGAATATGACGGGTACAGCAAGCGCGTGCTGGCCGTCCAGTCCGCCTTTCTCGGCCCCGACAATCCCGTCGTGCTTGACATGCTGGAGCGTCAGGCCGACTCCTATCTGGCCCGGCGCCGCTATGTCGATGCCAGGCCGCTATATGAGAGGTTGGTGAGTGGAAGCGAGCTGCGCCTGGGCTCGGGGAGCCCGGCTTTCGAGGCGCTGCTGCGTAAGCTTGCCGCGATCCATCAGGCCAACGGCAATGGCGCCGAGGCGGAAAAGCTCTATCGACGGGTGCTGGCGCTGCGGGAGTCCCGCCCCGATGCCGATCGTGACCCCTCCATACCGACGCTCCGCCTGATGCTCGCCGACCTCGAGTTTGCCCAGCAGCGCTATGCAGATGCGGCCAGCGACTACCGTTTCCTGCTGGAAACCCGGTCGGCGGTGTTCAACGACGACAATGCCCAGACCGGGGTGATCCTCAACAACCTGGGTGAATCCTTGCGTTTGCAGGGCCGCCCCGATGAGGCCGAGCCTTGCTATCGCCGGGCCATCGTCATCCTTCGGCGGACTTCCGGGGGGGCGAACGCCGAGCTGGCCAATGCCGAAAACAACCTTGGTGTATCCCTTTTCAGCCGACGAGCCGGCCCTGAAGCCGCCGAACATCTCCTCGAAGCCCTGCGCATCCGCGAAGCCATCCTGCCCGCCGACGATCTGGATCTGGCCACCTCCCTCAACAACGTGGCGACCGAACGGGTTGCCCGCGGTGATTATCAGGGCGCACTGCCTTTGCTTGAGCGGGCGCGCCTGATCGTGGACAAGAAGCCGGCCGCCGTGCAACTGCGCGCCACCGTTGCGCAGATGCTGGAGTCCGCCAAGGCCCTCGCCCGCAGCAAGGCTGAACAGAAGTGATTCCGGGGCCGCTGCCCGCCGACTCAAGCCCATGACAGAACAGATTCTTTCCCCCGACGTGCAAACGCCTCGCCCCATGCTCGGCGAGATGCTGGTTGCCGACGGCAAGCTCGGCGCCCGGGACCTGGAGCGAGCCCTTTCGGCTCAGGCGGAAATGGGGGGCATGCTGGGGTCGGTACTGATCCGGCTGGGTGTGGTCTCCGACCTGGACGTGGCACGGGTCCTGTCGCGCCAACTGAATGTGCCGCTGGTGCTGGCGGACGCCTTTCCGGCAGAGCTGCCTTTGCCGGAGGGCATTTCGACGGATTTCCTGGCGTCTCATCATGCGCTGCCCATCCGCGAGGAGGGCGGGGTGCTCACCGTGGTGTGTGCCGAGCCGCAGAACGATTTCATCGCCAAGGCGCTGCGCCTCGCCACCGGCCTGGACGTGCGTTTGGCCATGGGCCTGGAGGGCGACATCGAGGCCGGGATGAAAGGCCTGCTGGAGGCGCCTGCCGACGAGGACGACGAGCTTGGCCGGGACGACGACTTCGAGGCGGGCGGTGACTTCATTGAGCACCTGAAGGATCTGGCGAGCGAAGCGCCAGTGATCCGCCTGGTGAACCAGATTGTGGCCCGGGTCATCGATTTGAAGGCCTCCGACATTCACCTGGAACCCTTCGATGACGGCCTGCATGTGCGCTATCGGGTGGACGGTGTGATCCAGATGGGCGAGTCCGTGTCGCCGGCCATGTCCGCGGCAGTGGTGTCGCGGATCAAGCTGCTGGCACACCTCAATATCGCCGAACGCCGCCTGCCCCAGGATGGCCGGATCAACCTGCGCATCAAGGGCCGCGAGCTGGATCTGCGCGTGTCCACCGTGCCGACGGTGCATGGCGAGAGTGTGGTGATGCGGGTACTCGACCGCGCCAGCATCCGCTTCAGCCTGCATGAGATGGGCTTCAGCCGGGATACGCTGGAAGTCTTCGAGTCACTGCTGCAACGCCCCCACGGCATCCTGCTGGTCACCGGCCCCACCGGTTCGGGCAAGACCACCACGCTCTACGCTGCCCTCGGCAAGCTCGATGCCCAGGCTACCAAGATCATTACCGTGGAAGACCCGGTGGAGTACCAGTTGGGCGGCATCAACCAGATCCAGGTGCATCCCCAGATCGGCCTGAGCTTCGCCAATGCCCTGCGCGCCATCCTGCGCCAGGATCCGGACATCATCATGATCGGTGAAATGCGCGATGGCGAAACCGCCCAGATCGCCGTGCAGTCGGCCCTCACCGGCCACCTGGTGCTGTCCACCCTGCACACCAATACGGCGGCGGGGGCGGTGATCCGCCTGCAGGACATGGGTCTCGAGCGTTACCTCATCACCTCGTCGGTAAATGGCGTACTGGCCCAGCGTCTGGTGCGCCGCCTGTGCACCGCCTGCAAGGTGCCGGTTGTGCTTGATGATTCTGTCCTGGAGCGTAGCGGGCTGAAGCGTTTCATGGATGGGCAATCGCGGATCTACAACCCCGTCGGCTGCCCCGCCTGTCGTCAGACCGGCTACTCGGGCCGGACCGGCATCCACGAGTTGTTTGTGCTGGGCGAGAGCATGCATCAGGCCATCATCTCGGGCGCCGACGCCACGACCCTGCACGAAACCGCGCGCAAGTCGGGCATGTTCACCCTTTATGAAGACGGTCTGCGCAAGGTGGCAGCCGGTGAAACCAGTCTGGAGGAAGTCCTGCGCGTGACCCAGGACCAGGGCAATGCCTGAGTTTGCCTATCAGGCCGCCGATGCCAAGGGCGTGCGTCGCGACGGCGTGATGGAGGCCCTCAGCGAAGACGCGGTCCTGCGCAGCCTCAAGGCCAAGGGGCTGACGCCCCTGCGCATCACTCCCGCGGGGGCCGGCTCCGTGCAGGCGCCCAGGGATGGCATTCCCCAGCCCACGGGGCGGGCGCCGGCCAAGGGCAAACCGACCCAGGCCGATCTGCTGGCCTTTACGTCCGAGCTCGCCATCATGCTGCGGGCGGGGCTCTCCCTAGACCGGGCGCTCAAGGTACTGATCGGCATGAGCCACAAGGCGTCGGTGGGGAGCCTCCTTGCTGGCGTGCTCGATGCCGTCAAGGGTGGCGCGCCCCTGAGCCGCGCCATCACACCCCATCGGGACTTCTTCGGCGATTTCTACATCAACATGGTCCGTTCCGGCGAGATCGGCGGCCAGCTGAGCGAAGTGTTGACGCGCTTGGTGGAACACCTGGAGCGCATCCGGGCCCTGCGCGAGAGCGTCATCTCGGCGATGATCTACCCGGCCATCCTGCTGCTGGTGGCGGTGATCTCCGTGATTGCGATGCTCGGCTTCGTCGTTCCCCAGTTCGAGACCCTGT
>JAEUNV010000403.1 GCA_016790385.1 Zoogloea sp. | reverse complement strand
CGACCTGGCCTTGCTCAAGAACAAGGCCGAGGAGATTGCCCGGGTGGCGGCGGGGATTGCCGGGGCCACCGATATCCGAGTGGAGCGGGTGACCGGTCAGCAGTACCTGTCCATTGAAATCGACCGGTCGGCCATCGCCCGGCACGGCTTGAACGTATCCGACGTAAACGACGTGATCGAGGCGGCCATCGGTGGCAAGCAGGCCACCGAAGTGTATGAGGGCGAGCGGCGCTTTGCGTCGGTGGTGCGCCTGCCCGAGAGTTTCCGCGACAACGTGGAGAAGATCGGGAACATCCTGGTGAACGCCCCAGGTGGGGTGCAGGTGGCGCTGGAGAACCTCGCTCAAATCCACATTGTGGATGGTCCGGCGCAGATCTCCCGTGAGTTGGCCAAGCGCCGCGTGGTTGTGGCGATCAATGTGAAGGATCGCGACCTTGGGGGTTTTGTGGCCGAGTTGCAGAAGACGGTCGAGGCGAAAGTTGAGCTGAAGGATGGCTATTACCTGGAGTGGGGTGGGCAGTTCCAGAACCTCCAGCGGGCGATGGGCCACCTGACGATCATCATCCCGGTGACGGTGGCGGCAATCTTCTTTCTGCTCTTCCTGCTGTTCGGATCGCTCAAGCTGGCGAGCCTGATCATCCTGGTGCTGCCTTTTGCCAGTGTCGGCGGCGTGCTTGGCCTGCTCGTGACAGGCGAGTATCTGTCGGTGCCGGCCTCAGTGGGTTTCATTGCCTTGTGGGGCATCGCGGTGCTCAACGGGGTGGTGCTGGTCAGCTACATCCGCAGCCTGCGCACGGAGGGCATGGGGGTGGCCCAGGCGGTGGTGCAGGGGGCGACGCTGCGCTTCCGGCCGGTGATGATGACGGCGACCGTGGCCCTGCTGGCGCTGATTCCCTTTCTGTTTGCCACCGGCCCGGGCTCTGAAGTGCAGCGCCCCCTTGCCATCGTGGTGATCGGAGGCCTGATCACCTCCACCCTGCTGACCCTGGTCGTGCTACCCACCCTGTATAAGTGGTTTGACGACACCCCCTACGAAGCCTGACCCCCGGCTGGATGCGCGGCCGAACGGGCCGCGCATCCCAGAATGAAGGAGCGCCCATGAAGGAAATTCGTGCTGTCATCCGCCCCCAGAAACTGCCACGCCTGCGCGAGGTGCTGCGGGCCATCCCGGGTTTCCCGGGGATGACCATATCCAAGGTGGCCGGCTGCGGTTCCACCTCCCGGCACACGCCGAACACGATCAAGGAGGTTCTCACCGACTTCACCGACAAGGTGCGGATCGAGATTATTGCTCCCGATGAAATGGCGGATGCCTTGGTCGATCACATTGTCCAGGTTGCGAGCACCGGCCAGACCGGGGACGGTCTGGTGTGGGTGACCGATATCCAACGCGCTGTTTTCATCCGCAAGAATGTCGGGTCGGATGGTGTCTGACTCGGCAGCGAGTTTCGGTAGCGGAAAGCCCCGGATCTGGCTGTGCTTGTGATGGGAATGCCAAAAGGATTTCCGGCGGTCTCGCCGGGCTTGGACGGCTTGACCTGCCGGGGCAAAAACTAAAGCGAACGCCGGCTTAGATTTCGATGCCCAGTGATAGCCAGACCATGCTGGAGGCCGGGTTGACCGGCTTGTTCAGGTAGGCCGGAAGGCATTGCTGCGAACGGTCGGCGATCTCCTGGTGGCGTTCGCCCAGGTTGATGCCGCTGAGGGCAATTTCGGTTCGGCGGCCGCCCAGTTCCAGGGTGCGGGCAATTCGCAGATCCAGGCTGGTGTAGGCGCGGGAGGTGTAGTCGCAGGTTGGAACGTAGCCGTAGCCGCCGGCCAGGGAGCCCATGCGCAGGATGCTGGCGGTGCTCTTCCAGCCCGTGCCGAAGTCCTGCAACCAGGTCAGGCTGGCGGTATAGGGCGCGGTGCGCTTGGCAACCTCGGGTTCGTCGGTGTGGCGGTCGATCAGGGTGTGGTTGAACAGGATCTCGGTGCCCGCCCGGGGTTTGGTGCGGAATTGATATTCAAGCCCGCGCAGCGTCACCGGCGAGTCCAGGTTGACGAACTGGGATGAGGGCAGCGCACTCAGGACAAGGGGGGCGATGGGCGGCGGGATGTTGCGACGGATGACGAAGTTGGTGATTTTTTCGTTGAATATCCGTAGATCGAGGGTCGCGTCCAGGGCGTGGAAGCGCCCCAGGTAGCCCACTTCCAGTGTGTCGACCGAGGGTGTCCGCAAACTTGGGTTGGGTACGTAGGGCCACGCGACGGGAATGCCGGTCCTCGGGTCGGTTTCGGAAGCAAAGACACGCACGTCACCGTAGATGTCGAACATATTGCGCTGTTGCCAGGCCCGGGCATAACCCATCCGGAAGGTGTCGGTGGGGCTGGCCTGCCAGTTCAGAAAGGCGCGCGGAATGAACTGGGTGGCCACGTCACCGTTCTTTTCGAGCAAGCCGCCCAAATTCAATTGCCATGCCGGTGTGAGATGCCAATCGAGATTGGAAAATGCCCGATACATGTTGACTTCGGGTGGGGCGCTACCGAAGAACAGGAATGAGCCCTTCGAGTCGTCCCTCCGGCCTTCGAGGCCCCATACCATCCGCGCCTGTGAGGTGAGGGCGAAGCGGTGTTGCAGTTCGATGTTGGTCCGGTTGCTGCTGCGGTCGCGGTTGAGGGGGACGACGGGGAAGGAAGGTGAACTGGCGGTCCAGCGGTCAATGCTGGCTTCGTGGTTGCGGTAGAAGCTGATCAGCCATTCCTCGTCATGGCTGAAGGTGCGGCGCCAAGTGAGGTGAAGGGTGCTGACTTCGGCATTGGCGGTGCGTTCCCCGTTGTTGTTGTAGATGGAGTCCGGGTAGCCCATGCCCCGTTCGAGTCGGCTGTAGCCGGCACGCACGGTGAGTTCATCCGTTGCGTTGACGCGGTGATCGCTGCGCAGGCTGACTGTTTGGCTGACCCGGGAGTCATTCAGCCTGCTGAAGCCATTGTCCTGGAGCCGGCTTGCGGTCAGGCGCATGCCGGTGTCGTCGGAACCGCCGGTCCAGCTCGCCCGCAGATCGGATATGCCGTGACTGCCGAGATTTGTCTGGACCGTCACGCCGCGCCCCTGGTGGCTGTGGCGGGTAATGATGTTGACCACACCGAGAAAGGCATTGGCGCCGTAGGCATTGGAATTGGTGCCGCGCACAACCTCTATGCGATCGATTTCATCGACCGTCAGGGGCAGGGAAGACCAGTCCACGCCGCCAAAAGCGCTGGGTGCATAGACCGAGCGGCCGTCAACGAGCACCTGGATTTCGGTGGGATAGTCGCTGCCCAGGCCGTGGTAGGTGACCCACTGGGAATGCCCCCGTTCCTGGCCGATCTGCATGCCGGGAACCAGGCGAAGCAGGCGTGCGATGTCCCGGTAACCGGTGGCCTGGATAAAATGACGATCGAGAATGGTGACTGCTCCAGGTGCCTCATTGAGAACCTGGGGAAGTCGGGATGCGGACAGAACCGTGGGGAGATCTTCGAAGAAGGGTGTTTCTGCACCGAATTGCGCCTGATTGTCAGCAGCGCAAGGCGATAGCGTGCATACAAGGCCTGCAAGGGCGGTAAGCAAGGACCGCCGGAAGAGCAGCGAGAGCATCGGACGATCTGTTGTTGTTATGGTGGTGGCGGTGCATCTTTTCGTGTGCAAATGCGCCAGTCGTCGCGATTATAGAGCCGGTGTCTCAATTTGACTGTGGCGTGCTTTCCTCCAGAACAGTGACTTGTTACACAAGTAAACGGGCGCCCCCCGCGGGAGGGCGCCCGCTTCCTCAGCCGATGCGGATCGGCAGGAAGATCCGGTTTCCTCCGCGCTGGATCAGCAGGGCGAAGCGGTTTCCGGCGGCGTCGAGAAGCTTGCGGAACTGCTCCACGCTGGTTATGCCCTGATTGTTGATGCCGAGGATCACGTCGCCGTTCTGCAGGCCGGCCTTGGCCGCGGGGCCGCTGACGCCCTCGACGACGATGCCACCGGGAATGCCGAGGCGGCTGGCTTCCTGCGCGGTGAGGGCGCGACCGGCCAGACCGAGCTTGTTGCCGGCCCCGTCGTTCTTGCGATCGGGTGTGGCCGCAAGAACTTTCTCGCCAGTCTGCTCACCGAGGGTGACGGTAATGTCGCGCGTCTTGCGGTCACGCCACACAGACAGTCGGACGACTGTTCCCGGTTTCTGCTCGCCGATGATTCGTGGAAGATCGGCGGAGTTATCCACCTTTTGACCATTGACGCCGAGCACCACATCGCCTGCCTGCAGGCCGCCCTTTTCGGCGGGCGAGCCGGGCTCCACGTTGGCCACGAGGGCGCCGGCGGCCTTGTCGAGACCGAAATTCTGAGCCAGTTCGGCGTCGAGCCCCTGGATGGTCACCCCCAGTCGACCCCGCGAGACCTTGCCGTACTTTTGCAGCTGGTCCTTCACTTTCATTGCCACGTCGATGGGAATGGCGAAGGAGATCCCCATGAAGCCGCCTGAGCGGGAGTAGATCTGCGAGTTGATGCCGATGACCTCACCGGCGAGGTTGAACAAGGGGCCGCCGGAGTTGCCCGGATTGATGGCCACGTCGGTTTGAATGAAGGGCACGTAGTTCTCGTCCGGCAGACGGCGTGCCTTGGCGCTGATGATGCCGGCCGTAACGGTGTTTTCGAAGCCGAAGGGGGAGCCCATGGCCACCACCCATTCGCCAACCTTGCTGTGCTCGGCGTCGCCGGTTCTGACGTAGGGGAGGCCGTTGGCATCGATCTTGAGAAGGGCAACGTCGGTACGCTTGTCGGTGCCGACCACTTTGGCCTTGAACTCCCGTTTGTCCGTGAGGCGCACGGTGACTTCGCCGGCACCGTCGACCACATGGGCATTGGTCAGCACGTAGCCGTCGGCGCTGACGATGAAGCCT
>JAEUNV010000296.1 GCA_016790385.1 Zoogloea sp. | reverse complement strand
TTCAAGGGTCTGCCCATCGGTGACAACAACGCCCTGGGTTCCATCCAGGCCGCCATGGACACCGCCCGTGCCGCTTACGAGCAGATGACCAAGGCCTCTGCTGAAGCCTTCCAGGCCTTCACCAAGATCACCCCGAAGAAGTAATCGGAGCGATCCAGCAGTAAAAAAACGGCGCCTTCGGGCGCCGTTTGCATTTGGTGCGGCGCAATGCCCGACTGGGGTCGACGCACTTGCCTTCGTTGGAACCCAAATGAAAAGGGCATCGACCCGATTTCGGATCGATGCCCTCAAGGCATGCCTTTGCCCTTCGCCAGGCGCCTCCCGGGCGCCCGGCCATCGGGCATCAGCCGAAGCGGCCGGTGATGTAGTCTTCCGTTTCCTTCTTCTTCGGGCGTAGGAAGACCTCGTCCGTAACACCGTACTCCACCACCTCGCCCAGGTACATGTAGGCGGTGAAGTGGGAGACCCGGGCGGCCTGCTGCATGTTGTGGGTGACGATCAGGATGGTCACCCGGTCACGCAGCTGGGTGACCAGCTCTTCGATGTTGGCAGTGGCGATGGGGTCGAGGGCGGATGTCGGCTCGTCGAACAACAGCAGTTCCGGATCGGTGGCGAGGCAGCGGGCAATGCACAGGCGCTGCTGCTGACCGCCGGACAAGGCGGTGGCGGGCTTGTCGAGCCTGTCCTTGACCTCGTTCCACAGGGAGGCGCCGCGCAGGGCGTCCTCGATCTTGTCGTCGAGGGTGGAGCGGCTCCGCTCGCCCCGCACCCTCAAGCCGTAGGCCACGTTCTCGTAGATCGACTTGGGAAAGGGATTGGGCTTCTGGAAGACCATACCCACGCGCATGCGCACCTCGATGGGGTCCACCTTGGGATCCAGGATGTTGGTGTTGTCGGGGTTGAGGACGATCTCGCCGTCGTAACGATTGCCCGGATAGAGATCGTGCATGCGATTGAAGCAGCGCAGCAGGGTGGACTTGCCGCAACCGGAGGGCCCGATCAGGGCCGTGACATGCTTTTCGACGACCGGCAGGTTGATCGACTTCAGGGCCTGGAAACTGCCGTAATGGAAATTGAAGTCCCGGGTGAAGGCCTTGATGGGGAGATTCTGCTCAGGAGTGGTCATGGGATGCTCTCGATTGCCTGAAGGGATTGGGTCTTGCCGGACGCGGCGCTTACCAGGAAATGCTCTTGCGCAGGCGGTAGCGCAGCCAGATGGCGATGGCATTCATCATGAGGGTCATCAGGACCAGGATCAGGCCCGCCGCCGCGGCATTCTGCTGGAAGGCCTCTTCGGGGCGCGACGTCCAGTTGAACATCTGGATCGGCATCACGGTAAAGCCGGACCGCAGCCACTCAAAATTGAGGAAGGGAGCGGTGTCGGTAATGGGCGACGGGGGCAGGAAGGCGATGAAGGTCAGCGCGCCGATGGTGATGATGGGGGCGGTTTCACCAATGGCCCGGGACATGCCGATGATCACGCCGGTCATGATGCCGGGCGTGGCATAGGGCACGAGATGGTCACTCACCACCTGCCACTGGGTGGCGCCCACGCCATAGGCACCCTCGCGGATGTGGATGGGGATGGCACGCAGGGCCTCCCGGGTGGATACGATGACCACCGGCAGGATCAGCAGACCCAGGGTGAGGCCGGCGGTCAGGATGCTCTGACCGAAGCCGAAGGTATAGACGAACACCCCGAGGGCCAGCAGACCATAGACGATGGACGGAACACCCGCCAGGTTGGTGACGTTGATCTCGATGAGATCCGTCATCCAGTTCTTGGGCGCATATTCTTCCAGGTACACCCCGGCGGCAATGCCCAGGGGAATGGCCGACAGGGCCGTGACGACCATCACCAGCAGGGAGCCGACCCAGGCCGACAGAATGCCGGCATTCGCAGCGCGACGGGACGGGAAACTGCTGAAGAACTCCGGATTCAGGCGCTCCCAACCATTGGCCACCATTTCACCAAAAAGCGCCACGAAGGCCATCACGCCCACCATGAGCGCCAGAAATCCGGCGATGGCGAACATCAGGTCGAAACGCTTGTTCGAGCTGATGACGCGGCGGATCTGGGCAAGTTCATTAGCCTGCATGTTTGACTCCGATTAGTAGGCTTCGCGGTAGCGACGGCGGATGACGTGACCGAGGATGTTGAAGAACAAGGTCATCAGCATCAGGCTCAGGCCAGCCGCAAAGATCGACTGGTAGCCGATGGAGCCGTGGGGCAGATCACCCAGGGCCACCTGCACGATATAGGCCGAGATGGTCTGGGCCGGCTCCGCCGGATTCATCGTGAAGTTGGGCTGCATGCCCGCCGCCACCGCCACGATC
>JAEUNV010000192.1 GCA_016790385.1 Zoogloea sp. | reverse complement strand
TCCCAGATGTCGTGTGCCCTTTATCGCCTTCCGGCCGGGGCGAAGGACATGCAGGCCCCCCATCTGGAGGATGAGCTTTACCTGGTGCTGGAAGGCCGCGCGGTGCTGAGCATCGACGGACAGCAGCAGGAGGTGGGGCCGGGCATGGTGCTGTTTGTGGGCGCAACCACCGAACACTCGTTTTTCAACATCACGGAAGACCTGACCCTGATGGCCATGTTCGGGCCTGCCGGCGGCATGCACTGACTACACCTCAACCCGGTTGCGCCCCAGGTTCTTGGCGCGATAGAGGGCGGTGTCGGCGTTGCGGATGAGTTCGTCGGCCGAGATGCCATGGCCGGGGTAGGCGGCGATTCCAACCGATACGGTGGTGCGCAGTTTGAACGCGCCGAAGGACACTTCCATGTCGGCAAAGGCTGCGCGCAAGGCTTCAGCGCGCTCCCGCGCGGAGGCCAGAGGCATGGTCGGCATCAGCAGCAGGAATTCCTCGCCCCCGTAGCGGCAGGCCACGTCGCCCGCCCGGGCCATGCTGGCGAGCATGGCAGCCAGCCTCAGCAGGACTTCGTCGCCGGCCTGATGGCCGTAGGTGTCATTGACCTGCTTGAAGTGGTCGATGTCGATGAGGATGAGTGCCAGTGGGGTGCCACCGCGTTTGCAGCGGGCCAGCTCCCGCTCCAGGGTGCTGTCCAGGTAGCGTCGGTTGTACAGGCCTGTCAGGGGGTCGCGGTTGGCCTGCTCACGCAGCTGTTCCTGTAGCTCGTCGATTTCCCGCAGATTTCTGTGCAGGGCGTCATTGGCTTCCATCAGTTCGCGTTCGCGTACTTGCAGGGCTTCGCGGGTCACGCGAAGGCGCAGGATTCGGGAAAAAGCAACCTGACCGAGGGCGGTGAGATACAGCGTCAAACCAACAATGCAGCACAGTGTGGTCACCCAATCCGTTTCAGGCTCAAAGCGAAAACCCCAGATGAGGCTGCCCAACAATGCGCCGCCCGGAAAGGCCACCAGGGTTTCGGCAATGCCCGTCCAGCCCTTGTTGGCGGTGTTGTTGGAGAGGGTGCCGAGCAGGCCGGAAAAGGTGATCCAGACCGGAAAACCAATGGTGGCCACACCCATGCCCAGAAAGACTGAATCGGTGCGCAGGTTACGCAGCTCACCGGCGGTGGGGTCGGGAAGGCGACGGGTCCGCAGGTATTGGATGTGGGGATAGACCAGAAACAGCAGGACCATGAGGGTCCAGAAGCCGGGGCCACTAACCGGCCCTCCGCCGTGCAGCGCGATGACGCCGAACATCATGGCAAACGCCACGGTGCGCATGCGGTAGTGCATGCGCACAAGCCACGGCACCTTGCGAGGCGCATCAGCGGCGGAATCGGGCTCGGACATGGAAATAGGCAGCTCCTGCTGCGCCCCCGGAGGGGGGTGTCAAGGGGTCAACCTTATCCTGTCTGAATGAGCTTGGGGTTCACTCCGGCGGTAAAAACCCACTTTCCACCCAGGCTGCGGCGCTGCGCCGGTCGAGCTTGAAGGCCGCGCTCACACGCACTTCGGCCAGCATGGCATCAAGGGTGTCGTGGGCCGAAAGGATGGCGTGGGGTTCGTAGTCGTCGGGGACGATTTCGAGCCGCACCTCGACCGGGCCGTCCTCGGTGCTGACGGTGATGTTTTTGTGAAGCAGGGCGTAAAGGTGCTGCTCATGCCGGCGCAGGACTTCGGAAGCAGTCTTGACCAAGGTCTGGAAGGCGCCGGCATCGAGGGGCTTGGGGTTCTTCTTGTCCCGCCCCATGGTCCAGGGGCC
>JAEUNV010000181.1 GCA_016790385.1 Zoogloea sp. | reverse complement strand
AAACGCACGAGCTTCGATGCCAACGCCTACCTGGGCGTGGGCAAGCGCCAGGAGATACAGACCTACGTCAATGGGGAGCACGATGCCCTGCCTGGGGGCGGCCAGATCGACGCCATTCTGGTGGATCACGAAATTTCCCCTTCCCAGGCGCGCAACCTTGAGGTTGAGGTGGGCTGCGAGGTGATGGACCGCACCATGGTCATCCTTGAGATCTTCCACCGCAACGCCCGCTCCCGCGCGGCCCGGGCCCAGGTTGAGATCGCCCGTCTCGGCTACATGGCGCCGCGCCTGCGCGAGATGGCCAAGCTGGCCGGCCCGCAAGGGCGCCAGCGTAGCGGTGTCGGCGGCCGGGGTGCAGGCGAATCCCATACCGAACTCGACCGGCGCAAGATCCGCGACCGCATCGCCGAACTGCAGCAGGAAATTGACGCCATGGAGGTCGAGCGCAAGACCCAGCGCGCCCGCCGGCAGGAACGCCAGGGCCTCGCCTCGGTGGCCCTGGTCGGCTATACCAACGCCGGCAAGTCCACCCTGATGCGAGCCCTTACCGGCAGTGAAGTCTTGGTCGCCAACAAGCTCTTTGCGACCTTGGATACGACAGTACGGGTTCTGCACCCCGAGGGCGTCCCAAGGGTGCTGGTCAGCGATACGGTGGGTTTCATCAAGAATCTGCCCCACGGCCTCGTCGCGTCCTTCAAGTCCACCCTCGACGAGGCACTGGACGCTTCCCTGTTGCTCCACGTCATCGACGCCAGCGACCCGGGCTTCGAGCGCCAGCTTGAAGTGACCGATGTGGTGCTGGCCGAAATCGGCGCCGATACCCTGCCGCGCATCCGCGTCTTCAACAAGATCGACCATGTGGGCGACGCTAGCGCCCAGGCCGAATGCGCGGACTCCTTGCGGGCCCGCTACCCGGACTGCGTCGTCATGAGCGCACGCCGTCCCGAGGACGTCTCGCGGCTCCGGGAGGTCATTCTCAGCTTTTTCCAGCGGGATCTGGTCGAAGCCGAACTCTTCCTGCCCTGGTCTGCCCAGCAGTTGAGAGGCGAGATCTATTCGAACTGTCAGGTTCTTGAAGAACGTTCCGACGAGGATGGCGCCATCTTTACCGTGCGCGGCGCCCCGGATGTGGTCCAGAGCCTGATGGACCGTCTCGACCGGCAATGAACCGCCCCCTTATTCGTGTCGTAACGCCTCAATGGGGTCCAGGCGGGCCGCACGCCGGGCCGGCACATAACCGAAGATCACACCGATGGCTGCCGAAAAGCCGAAGGACAGCAGGTTGATCGACGGATTAAACAGGTAAGGCACGTGCATCAGCGCTGCGCCACCGATGGAGGCCGCGGTAGCAAGAATGATCCCGACAACACCGCCCAGCGACGCCAGCACCACCGCCTCGATCAGGAACTGCAGTAGCACCTCCCGCTCCAGCGCGCCGATGGCCAGCCGGATACCGATCTCCCGCGTCCGCTCGGTCACCGACACCAGCATGATGTTCATGATGCCGATGCCCCCCACCAGCAGGCTGACGGCCGCGACGGCGCCCAGCAGGCCGGTCATGACCTTGGTGGTACCGGACAAGGTTTCGGCAATCTGGCGCGTATCCATCACCGAAAAATCGTCATTGTCACCCGGGCCGATGTGGCGCCGCTCGCGCATCAGCCAGGTGATCTGCTCCTTTGCCATGTCAATCGACGTATCGTCACGCACCGACACCATCAGCGTGGCCACATCCACCGAGCCCGTGAGTCGGCGTTGCACGGCGCGCAAGGGCATTGCCACGAGGTCGTCCTGATCGTTGCCCATGGTGGATTGACCCTTCGAAGCAAGTAAACCAATGACTTCGCAAGAGAACTGCTTGACCCGGATCTGCCGCCCAACCGGATCGAGTCTGCCAAAAAGCTCCCGCCGAACCGTCTCACCCACAACGCAGACCGCAGCACCCGCGCGCTCCTCCGCCTCATTGAATACTCGCCCGCTGACAAGCTGCCATTTCCCAGTGGAGAACCATTCGCGGCTGGTGCCCGTCACCCCCGCCGACCAGTTACGCGACATGGCCACCAGGGTGACACTCTTGCTGCTCACCGGGACAACCGCTGCGAGACCACCGATCTGGTTACGCAGGGCGTCCGCATCCGCCACCTTGAAGGCGGCCGAGCCCGCCGAGTCCCGTCCGGGGCCCAGGTGCTGACCAGGCCGGATGATCAACAGGTTGCTACCCAGACTCGAGATCTGGTCGGATACGGCTCGGGTTGCCCCGTTGCCAAGGGTCACCATGGTGATCACTGCCGACACGCCGATGACGATGCCCAGGATGGTCAGAAAGGAACGCATCAGATTGCGTCGGATCTCGCGCAGGGCGAGCAGAAGGGCATTCCAGATCATGCCGGGGCACCTCCATCCTGATGCTTCGCCCGGCGGACGTCGCTGGCGATACGCCCATCCACCAGGCGCACGATGCGATGGGCGTACTCGGCCATGTCCGGCTCATGGGTCACCATCACCACCGTGATGCCTTTGTCGCGGTTGAGGGCGGTCAGCAAGTCCATGATTTCCCGGCTGCGTTCCGTATCGAGATTCCCGGTGGGCTCGTCGGCAAGCAAGAGCGACGGGCCGGTGACCAATGCCCGGGCAATCGCCACCCGCTGCTGCTGGCCCCCCGATAGCTCCGACGGGGTGTGATGCCCCCAGCCTTCCAGGCCCACCGATGCCAATGCCGCCCGAGCACGCTCGTGGCGCAGGGTGGCCGACTCTCCGCGATACAACAGCGGCAGCTCCACATTCTCCTGTGCTGAGGTGCGCGCCAACAGGTTAAAGCCCTGGAAGACGAAGCCCAGGGCATGACGGCGCAGCAGAGCCCGCTGGTCCCGGCTCAGGCCTGCAACCTCCAGCCCGCGGAAGCGGTAGCTCCCGCCGGAGGGCGTATCCAGGCAACCGAGGATATTCATCAGGGAGGATTTTCCGGAACCGCTCGGCCCCATGATGGCGACAAAGTCGCCCTCATCAATGCCCAGGTCGACGCCACGCAGGGCCTGAAACGCAGCAGCTCCCGCACCAAAGCCACGGGTGACGTTTGCGAGGGAGATCAGCGCCTCGCTCATTTCCCGCTCACCGTCGCCTCGATGATCACCTCATCCCCGGCGTGCAGGGGAGCATCGCCATCCGTGGTGCGAACCTCCGATAACTGGCCATTGGTACCCTTCACACTGACCTTGACTGCTTTGGGTTGCCCGTCCCGCAACAGCCACAGGGTCTGGGTGCCATCCTTGGCGCTCGCCTCCGATGCCACTTTCGGCCCCGCCGACGGCGGCCGCGGCATCAGGCTGGAAAGCAGGCTGCGATTGGCCTGGGCCTTGGCGACGGGAGGCACGAAGCGCAAGGCGGCGTTGGGCACCAGCAGCGCGTCCTTGCGCTGGGCCGTGGTGATCTCGGCGGCGGCCGTCATGCCCGGGCGCAACTGCAATTCGTCGTTCCTCACTTCAAGGATGGTCAGGTAGGACACGACCTGATCCTTGGTCTGCGAGCCCCAGCCAACCCGCGTCACCCTGGCCGGAAAGTATTGCCCCGGCCAGGCATCCACGTGAAAGCGGGCTTCCTGCCCCTCCTTCACCTTGCCCACATCGGCTTCGTCCACATCCACCTGCAACTCCATGCGGCGCAAGTCTTCGGCCAGGGTGAACAACACCGGTGCGGTCATGGCTGCCGCTACCGTCTGGCCGGGCTCGACCTTGCGGGTCAGCACGATGCCGTCGATGGGAGAATGGATGGTGGCCTTGGACAGGCTGATTTCGAACGTGCTCAGGGCGGCCTTGGCCGACAGGACGGCCGCCTCGGCGGCCCCTTTGTCGGCCACCGCACGCAAGGCCGCCGCCTCACCGCTGTCCAACTCTGCCTTTGAGGGCACCTTGCCACCGGAAAGCCGCGCAACCTCCTTCAGCCTTGCCAGACTGGCCGACGTCTCCGCGACCGTGGCCTGCGACTGACGCACCTTGGCTTGGGCAGACGCCAGTTCGGCCTTCGCCTGCCGCACCTGATCCTTCAGCTTGGAGGTGTCCAGCCGGGCGATCACCTGCCCCTTGCGGACCCGGTCGTTCACATCCACCAGCACCGTATCGATGATGCCCGACAACTCGCTGCCCACATCCACGGAATTGGTCGGCTGCAGGTTGCCGGTGGCGGATACGTTGATGATCAGTTCGCCCTGCCGCACCGGCTGGGTGCGGAAGCGGGGCGCGTCGTTTCCGTTAGCGCCGAGCAAAGCGAACACCAGCCCACCGATCACTGCCAATCCGGTGACGGTCAGCA
>JAEUNV010000180.1 GCA_016790385.1 Zoogloea sp. | reverse complement strand
CCACCGCGTCACCGGGCACGCCCCCCCAGGGCTGGTGCATGATCAACGTTGTGGATGCGGGCGTCTGGAGTGGCGCCTGACGGTTGAACAGCTCGACAAACCAGATGGCCACCAACCCAAGCCCGAAGGCCGTGGCGAACACGATCAGGGCGTCGATCAGGTAGTCCGGGCGAAAGGGCTTGCCGGGAACACTGGCGGCTTCCACGAGGTTCAGGGCGGGCAGGCGGCTCTGCTCACTGGCCTCAAGCTTGGCCAGGCGCTCCTGGGCTTCGCGGCTGGCCTTTTCGATCTGAGCCAGATCGTCCTCCAGCCCCTTGGCCTGGGTGAAGCGCTGGGAGAAATCCTGCATGGTCGAGCGCTGGGCGCGGATCTCCGCCTGGAGCCGTTCGATGGTGGCCCGCGCGCTGGCCACCTCGTCCTGGGCCGCGCCCAGGGCGGCCTGACGGCTGGCAGCCCGCTGGGCCTCGATCTGACGCTCCATCTCGGCGAGGCGGCTCTGGAGGGATTTGGCCCGGGGGTCCATGCGCATGAACTCGGGGGTGTAGGTTCGCTCCATCTGGCGGATCTCCTCGGCAATCTGGGAGGCGCGGGCCTCCATGTTGGCGAGGGTCGGGTCGTCGGCGCCGGGCGCGCTGCCCCGCCCGCCGGACTGCATGGCCTTGAGGCGGGCCTCGGCTACGGCGGCCTTCTCGGTGGCGGTGTTGAGGGACGCGCTCAAGCCCTTGATGCGGGCCACCGCCTCGTTCTCCTCCCGCTCGGGTGACAGTACGCCGGTGGTGTTGCGGAAGGTGTCCAGGCGCTGGCGCCGAGCCTGCACGGTGGCGGCAAGGCGCTCGGCCTCCTGGCGGGCCTGGGCCAGACCTTCGCCGGCGGCGGCGCCGAAGGAGGCCTTCATGTCTTCCCGGTAGATGTCCACCAGACTGTTCAGGGCGGCGGCCAGTTGGGCCGGTTGAAAGCCCGTGGCCTGCAATTCGACCACGCCGGTGCCCTCCACCGCCTCGGCACTGATCATCTCGCGCAGACGGCTGGCGGCATCTCCGCCCGGCAGTGGCTGGCCAGCCTTGGCGAGCGCCGCCCCCACCTTTTCAAGCAAGGGGCGGCTGGTGAGCACCTGCACCTGGGTGAGCAATTCCGAGGAGCTGCGCGGCACTTCGCTGGAACCGGGCAGCAGGGGCGATGCGCCGGGGCGCGGCTCGGTACTGCCCGGGGTAATCTGCACCCGAGCCGTCGCCCGATATTCGGCCGGGCGGAGAAAATTCCACAGCAGACCTGGAATGAGCACGATCAGGAACACCGTGGCAAAAACCTGGAGACGCCGCCGGTTGCTCTGTCGCGTCTTGGTTTCGGCGTCGACGCCCGGTGTCACATCGTGTTCAAGGGAACTGCGCAAGGAGGAAAGCAGACGCATGGGGATTTCCGCGGTTCGTTGGCCCGTGGATACAAGCGGCAAAACTGCATCGGAGTATTCGGCGGTACTTCCCGCGGGTCAAGCGCCGAGCGTGGATAAACGCGAAATAGTGCCTTGTGCTGATCGGCCGGACCGCGCGCCCGCCGCGCCCCGGCCGACCGCGTCATCTGACGTCCAGCACCCCCTCGTCCCACCTGGCATGCTTTTCCAGCCCCAGCAGGTTGGCCACGGTGGCGGCGATGCTGGACAGGCCGGCGGTGTCGGTCTGCTTCAGGCCCAGCCTGCCACCCGTGACCTTGTCGAACAGAATCAGGGGCACCGGGTTGAGGGTGTGGGCCGTCTTGGCCTTGAAGGAGCCGTCCTTGTTGAGGGCCGGCTCCTTGGTCTTCTTGTCCAGCTCGAACATCTCATCGGCATTGCCGTGGTCGGCGGTGATCAGGGCCACGCCACCCGCCGCCTCGATGGCCGGCAGCAGGCGCGACAGGGCCAGATCCACGGCCTCGACGGCCATGGTGGCGGCGCGGAAGTTGCCGGTGTGACCCACCATGTCGCCGTTGGCGAAGTTGCAGCGCAGCACCTTGTAGCGGCCCGACTGCACGGCGGCGATCATGGCGTCGGCGATCTCGGCGGCCTTCATCCACGGGCGCTGCTCGAAGGGCACCACGTCGCTGGGGATCTCTTGCCAGGTCTCGCCCTCGAACTTGCCCGAGCGGTTGCCGTTCCAGAAGTAGGTGACATGGCCGAATTTCTGGGTCTCGGAGCAGGCAAACTGGGCCAGCCCCGCCTTGCTGAACCATTCGCCGGAGGTGTCCTTGATGGC
>JAEUNV010000168.1 GCA_016790385.1 Zoogloea sp. | reverse complement strand
CTTTACGGCCTCCAGCAAGCCCTCCGTTTCGTTCACGCGCAGGTGAGGATGCGGCGACACCTCCGTCGGCACACCATCCCGTCGAAACTGCCAGGGGCGGTCGCGACCGCTTGTCGGCAAGCGAAACACGATGGTGTCGTGGCCGGCCAGATCCTCAAGCCCGCGCGGAACGCCACGCTCCGCCAGGTAGCTGGGGCTGGCGCACAGCACCAGCGCCTGCTCGTCCACCCTCCTTGCCACCAGCGATGAATCGCTGACATGTCCGATGCGGACCGCCAGATCGATACCGTCCCGGATGAGATCGGACTTGGTGTCACTCAAGCGCGCATCCAGATGCAGGCCGGGGTGGCTGCGCAACAAGCCGGCGAGCAGGGGCAGGACGAAGCGCTTTCCATAAAACACCGGAAGATCGACGCGCAGCGTGCCCGTCGGCGTGGCACTCGTCCCCAAGGCATCCGCCTGAAGATCATCCACCTCGGCCAACACCCGCTGGCACCGTTCATACAAACGCTCGCCGTCGGGCGTCAGGGTGACAAGGCGGGTCGTGCGATAGAAGAGCTTGACCCCCAGCGACATCTCGAGTCGTGCAACCGCCTTGGCCAGGGTGGACGGCGCAACGCCCTGCTCCCGGGCGGCGGCGGCAAATCCGCCATGCCGCGCCGTGGCCGCGAAGGCAATGAATTGCTGCAAACCCTGCATGCCCACCCCTGCGATTGAGGACAAAATATCCTCAATGTTACGGCATTGCGCGCTCTTCTTTAAGCAATCGAGACGCGCCACACTGCAACGCATGCGACAGGGCATCGGGCCCTTCGCCTTCCAAGGAGCACACCATGCCTGTCATCGACCAACCCCTTCCCGAGGCCACCCGCCTGCCGGGCATCCACCATGCCACCTGGGCCGGCTCGGCTCACGGGCTGCGGCAACTCTCCGTTTGGCGGCAGTCCATCGCGCCCGGCGCGGCGACGCCGCCCCACCGCCACGACAGCGACGAAGTCGTGCTGTGCCTTTCGGGGTCCGGAGAGATTCACTACCGGGGGCAGGCCTATCCGTTCAGCGCCCGGCACACCCTCGCGCTGCCGCGCGATGAGGTCCACCAACTCATCAACACGGGCACCGAAGCGCTGGAAGTCATCGGCATCTTCGCCGCCACGCCGGTCGTCACCCGGCATCCGGACGGGGAGGCGCTGGCGCTTCCCTGGCACAGCTAGGCCACACCGGTTCAGTCACCTGTTCAAGGAGC
Organism: Zoogloea sp.; assembly: GCA_016790385.1. GTDB lineage: Bacteria > Pseudomonadota > Gammaproteobacteria > Burkholderiales > Rhodocyclaceae > Zoogloea. Next base: position 1,441 of record JAEUNV010000168.1, on the reverse strand, counting down.
CAAGCCCATGAAATTCCGCTTTGCCTGTCTCGTGTTCCCCCTCCTCGTGGCGCCGCCCGCGCTCGCCAGCCCCGAGCGCCCCCGCGATCCGATCGCCCTGGGGCGTTACCTGGTGCAGACCGCGGGCTGCAACGACTGCCATTCGCCCGATTACGTGCAACAGGGCGGGAACACCCCCGAATCCACCTGGCTTACGGGCGACGCCCTGGGCTGGAGCGGCCCCTGGGGCACCACTTACGCCACCAATCTGCGCCTCTTCATGGCAGACCGGAGCGAAGCAGAGTGGCTGCGCCATGCCCGCAGCATGAAGCCGCGCCCGCCCATGCCCTGGTTCAACCTGCACGCCATGTCCGACGGAGACCTGCGCGCCATCTACCGTTATGTGAAGAACGCGGGCCCGGCGGGCAACCCCGCCCCCGCCTTCGTACCGCCGGGGCAGGGCGTTTCGGGGCCGGTGGTGCGCTTCCCGTGAAGCTTGCGGCGGCAGCAAAGCGCCCTCACCCCGGGCGGGGCGGGTGCCCGGCAGCGGGGGGCGCGACTCAAGGAGTGAATGGCGGCGGCCGACGGAAGCCCATGGCCGCAAGGCGCCGCAGTGGGCTTACGCCTCGCCGCGGGCAATCCAGTAGCGCAATCGGCTGAACAGCAGTTCCGGCTCGACGGGCTTTGAAATGAAGTCGTTCATGCCCACCTCCATACAGCGGATGCGGTCCTCTTCAAACGCATTGGCGGTCATGGCGAGGATGGGCACGCGCTGGCGATCAGGCAAGGCCCGAATGCGCGCGGTGGCCTCCAAGCCATCCATCTCGGGCATCTGCATGTCCATCAGGATCAGCGCGTAGTCAGATTCCCGGACGCATTCCACGGCCTCGCGGCCATTGCCGGCAACATCCACGACGAGCCCCGTATCCGACAGGAGGGCCAGGGCCACCTCCTGATTGATCTCGTCGTCCTCCACCAGGAGCACTCTGGCCTTCACGTTCCTGAGATGCTGATGCGCATCCGCGCCACCTTGGTCGCCGATTGCGGCAAGACCGGCCGAGACGCCCGGTTGCAGTCGGGCGGTGAACCAGAACAGGCTGCCAACGCCCGGCTCACTCGCCACCCCCACTTCCCCGCCCATCAGTTGCACCAGCCTGCGGGTGATCACCAACCCCAAGCCCGTTCCCCCGAAGCGGCGCGTGGTCGATGCATCGAGTTGCTGAAAGGCCTGAAAAAGGCCCGGCAACTTGTCACTTGCGATTCCAATGCCCGTGTCCTGCACCTCGAAACGGATCAGCAGCTCTGCGTTTGCCTTGGAGAGCACGCGCGCCCGGACTGCAACGTGCCCCTTCTCGGTGAACTTGACCGCATTGCTGGCGAAGTTGATCAGACACTGGCGCAAGCGGGTCGGATCGCCGTACAGGACGGGGGGCACATTGCCATAATCAACACTGACCACCAC
>JAEUNV010000146.1 GCA_016790385.1 Zoogloea sp. | reverse complement strand
CCCTGCTGCCCGCCGGCGTGGCCCTCAACGTGAACTTCCCCAACACACCAACCGCCAACCAGGGCTGGGCCTTTTCGCGTCACGGCAGCTACGATCTCTACAACCTGAAGTTCAAGAACACCGTGCCCTACGGCATCGGCGCCGGCCTGCCGGCAGCGGCAACCCCCGATCAGGCCGAAGACGAGGCTGTGGTCTACAAGACTAAGGTGGCCGTCACCGCCATGCAGGTCGGCTTCGACCACCGCCCCGCAGGCCAGCAATGGCTGCGCCTGCGCCTGCGCGATCTGCTCAACCAATAAGGGGCCGGGCATGAATCGCTTAATCCAGCGCTGGACCCCTGTCGCCCTGAGCTTCACCCTGGCCGCCTGCGGAAATAGCGATGACGACCCCAAGATCAGCGTCGACAACCTGAACGAAGGCGCTTACACGGTCAGCACCGGCAATGCGGACGCCCCCACTGTCGGCCGCTACCTCGCTGCCGCCGATGGCTCCCGGCTGCTCGTGATCGGTGACGACAATGGTGTTGCCCGCAACCTCTATCGCAGGACGGGCAGTGGCGACTGGGTCGCCGTGCCGCCAGTCGGCCAGGACACGCGGATCGCCCTGCTGCGCCAGGACCCGCTCGTGGTCGCCACGCCGACCCTCGCCAGCGTTGCCGGGCACTACGTGACCACATCGCCGCCGGAAGGCGCTGCAAGCTTCTCCATCACCACCGATGGCCGCATCGTGGCCGACGCCACATCCGCCTGCCGCCTGACAGGCACGCTTGGCACGGGCGTCCTGCCCGGCACCCTCAAACTCGAACTGGCCACCTCCGGCTGCGGCGAGCTGCCCACTTCAAGCACCGGAGTACTGAGCGTGGATCCCGATCTGGCACCCGCCAGCTTCCGGCTGATCGCCGACGACCGCAGCAAGGTGATCGATCTGCGCGCCTTCGCCGAGTGACCCCCCTGTTCGCGTCGCACATGTCGGGTCAGCCAGACTGATCCGACACTTTCAGGCAAGGAAGCACGGCGCAGCACGAGAGACACACCAGCGCCCTTGCCCATAATCACCCCACTGCCACCACCCCCAGCTTCACCACCCGCCCCTTCGCCAACGCCTTGGTCAATATCTTCCACATATCCAGGTCGAAGGCCGGGCGGCCGGATTCGAGCAGGGCCTGGACTTCATCCTCGCTCCGGGCCGTGCCCAACCAGCACCAGTTGTCGATCACATGCAGGGCCTCCCCCTCGCGCAGGCCGACCGGGCCGGCGTAGGGCCAGCGCTCCACACGCAGCTTGTGCAGGGCCATCATCAGGCGCGCGCCATGCAAGCCGCGGGACTCGGCCCCGATGCAGGCACCCTTGCAACGCTTGATCTGGTAACCGAAGCAGGGCTGGCCGCTGCGCACCTTTTCCAGGCCGAGGCAGACCTGGCATAAGGCGTGTTCGTCGGCCAGGGTGCGCAGGGCCTTGGTGGCGGCGGTCTGACTGGTGAAAAAGCCGAACAGCTTGTCCTGGCGCCCCGGGTCCAGATCCGGCCCCCGCACCAGCGCCGGCCGCCAGCCGCCCTCCCCGTCCTCCACCAGTTGCCAGGCGCACAGGCCGCTGCTGCGGCGCAGGCGCCGGTTGTGGATGGGCTGGCGCTCCTTCACCAGCTTCGCCTCAAGCAACAGGGCGCCCACCTCCCCGGCGGTCTCGACCCACTCGATGCGGCGCAACTGCCGAGATAGGCTCATCTCCTTGGCGCTGCTATGGTCGGCGCTGAAATGGGACAGTACCCGGGTGCGGATGTCCTTGCTCGTGCCCACATAGAGGGGCAGATCGTTCTCGCCGTAGAACAGGTACACCCCCGGGGTCTCGGGCAGTTCGTCCACGATGGTAGGGTCGATATGCGGCGGGAGCGCCGGCCGGCCGAGCAGGCGGGCAACGGTGGTATCAATCAGCTCGCGGTCAAACTGGCGGTGGATCAGCTGCCAGAACTGCCACACCAGCTGCGCATCGCCGAGCGCCCGGTGGCGATCCCCCACCGCCAGCCCGTGCCGCTCAATGAGGGCATCCAGGCCGTGGCGGCGGTGCTCCGGAAAGAGCGCCCGGGAGAGTTTGACGGTGCATAGCACCGACGGCCGCAGGGGCAGCCCGACCCGCTCGAAGGCGTTGCGCAGGAAGCCATAGTCGAAGCGGGCGTTGTGGGCGATGAACAGCCGGCCATCGAGGCGGTTGTAGATCTCCTCGGCCACCTCCGCAAAGCGTGGGGCGTCAGCCACCATTTCGTTACTGATGCCGGTGAGCCGCTGGATGAATTCCGGGATGCGACCTTCGGGCCGGATCAGCTGCGACCACTCGCGCACGCCGTCCTCGTCCACCTCCACGATACCCACTTCGGTGATGCCATCCACGGTGGCCACGCCGCCGTTGGTTTCGATGTCCACGAAGGCGAGGCCCCGCCAGCGTCCGTTGCTGAATTTCAAGATAGACCTTCCTTATCCGATGCCTGCCTCCGACCCGGCCGCAGGGAAAACGTTCAGGGCCGTGCCCAGCCCGGGGCGGACGTGACGGCCGCCGCTTCGGCCCGATTATTGACCGACAGCTTGCGCAGCGCCTGCTGGACATGATGCTTGACGGTCAGCGGGCTGAGCCGCAGGTCCGCGGCGATCTGGGCGTTGGTCTTGCCGCTGCGCACGCCCTCGAGCACCTGGCGCTGGCGCGGGGTCAGAGCCGCCGGCATGACATCGGGCAGCGCCCCCGGGCGCTGGCGGACAAAGGCGAGGTACAGGTGGGGCAGCAGCAGCTCGGCGAGGTAGTGCTCGCGCGCGCCGGGAAGGCCGGGCAAGCCCAGGAAGATGAACAGGCAGGAAGCCGGCGTTGCCGATTCCTCAACCCCATGGACCAGCATGTTCCCCCAGCCGAGCCCGGCACAGGCCGCGGGCGTGTCGGGCTCGGGGTGGGAACACGGCCGCCGCCCCTGCCGATGCCAGTGCCCGCGCAGCCTGACCCAGGCCTGATCGGCCGGCGCCCGGAGGGCGGCCTCGACCGTCGGCGACAGCAGCGCCCGGGAGAAGATCTCCACCCCGTCCGGCCCCCCGCAGGCGCCGCCATGCAGGCAGACCAGGGTCTCGTGGGGTAGAAAGCTTTGCAGGGCGCCCTGCGCCCAAAGATAGAACTCGTTCGGCCGCCGCACCCGGACAGCCCCTTCCAGGGTGTCCTTGAGGCGTTCCAGGTCGTACTGATCGAAGGACAGCGCGTCCACCCCACCTACCTCCCCGGCGCCGGCGCGGCCGGCGGGGTGGCAAGCCCCTCGTCCGCCGGACGCATCTGCCAGTCGGTGTGGCGGATCGACTCCCCCTGCGCCGTCACCGCCACCCAGGGCGGC
>JAEUNV010000128.1 GCA_016790385.1 Zoogloea sp. | reverse complement strand
CCACCCGCCACAACGCCCGGCAAGGTGCAACTCACGCCCACAGACTGGATCAAGGCTGCCACTGAGGTGTTGGTGGACAAGAGCATCGACGCCGTGCGCGTCGACGTACTGGCCAAGGGGCTCAAAGTCACCCGCGGCAGCTTCTACTGGCATTTCCAGGATCGCGATGACCTGCTCAGGCAATTGCTCAAGTCGTGGCGCGATGCGGCCACCGAGCAGATCATCAACCGCTTCGAGCGCAGCGGAGCCGACCCGGAAGCCCTCGTGAAGGAGCTCGCGTCCCTGCCCTTCCGCGGGACCGCGGCCTTCAACTCAGCGTCCATAGAACTGGCGATCCGGGCCTGGGCGCGTCGGGACGAGATGGCCCGCCAGGTGGTGGACGAAGTGGACGCCAAACGCCTCTCCTATATCTCCCAATGCTTCGTGGCGCTGGGCTACAACTTCCAGGAGGCCGGCATGCGCGCCTTCGTGCTCTACAGCTACATGATCAGCGAGTCCCTGATGCGCGGTCAGGGCACCGAGACCCAGCGCCAACAGCGCCGGGAGTTCGTTGAGAAGTTCCTGCTGCAAACGCCCTGACCCGGCCGCCCGGCCCGGAACTTGCAGCACCTGGGCGAGTCTGGAATGAAAGCCCGCCCCAGACCCGCCCTTCACCAAGGAGCCCCCGCGTGACCGCGACCCCCATCCAGATCATCGGCGCCGCACTTTTTGCCATCGCCATCCTGCACACCTTTGCCACCAAGTTCTTCGAGCGACTGGCCCACGCCGGGCCCCGGCATGCGGGCCTGTGGCACTTGCTTGGCGAGATTGAAGTGGTGTTCGGCTTCTGGGCCATGGTGCTGATGATCGCCATGTTCGCCCTGGTCGGCTCGGCCCCGGCCATCGAGTACATCGAGTCGCGAAACTTCACCGAACCCATGTTCGTCTTCGCCATCATGGTCATCGCCGGCACGCGGCCCATTCTTCACGCCGCCTCGGCCCTGGTGAGCCTGATCGCCCGGGCCATACCCCTGCCCGGGTCCGCCGCCGCCTACTTCACCGTGCTTTCGGTCGTGCCCCTGCTCGGCTCCTTCATCACCGAACCGGCCGCCATGACCCTCGCCGCCCTCATCCTGCGCGACCAGTTCTTTACCCGGGGCATCTCCACCCGCCTGATGTACCTCACCCTCGGCGTGCTCTTCGTGAACATCTCCATCGGTGGCACCCTCACGCCTTTTGCCGCCCCCCCGGTGCTGATGGTGGCCGCCAAATGGGACTGGAACACCAGCTTCATGCTTACCCACTTCGGCTGGAAGGCCGCCATCGCGGTCGGCATCAACGCCCTGCTGGTCACGCTGGTGTCCCTCCGCGAACTCGGCGCCCTCGCCCCCGCGGGTAACGATGCCGCCACGCCCCGCGTGCCCCTGGTGCTGACCCTGGTGCACATCGCCTTCCTGATCGGCGTGGTGGTGTTTGCCCACCACCCGCCCCTCTTCATGGGCCTGTTCCTGTTCTTCCTCGGCGTCGCCCACGCCTACACCCGCCACCAGGACCGCCTGATCCTCAAGGAAGGCCTGCTGGTGGCCTTCTTCCTGGCCGGCCTGGTGGTGCTGGG
>JAEUNV010000115.1 GCA_016790385.1 Zoogloea sp. | reverse complement strand
CGGATCGTGATTTCCGTCGATTACTCCCGCAAGATTCCCCTGTTCTCCAACGTGAGTCTTGTCATCGATTTCTCCGCGACTACCGGGTCTTCCCGCTGAGCGGGCCGTAATGAAACTGGAAGGATTGCAAAGGGCCATCGGCCATCGCTTTGCCCGGCCCGAACTGCTTGAGCAGGCTGTGACCCACCGTAGCTTCGGGTCGCCCCACAACGAGCGCTTGGAGTTTCTGGGGGACAGTGTCCTCAACTGCGTGACCGCCCTCGCCCTGTTCGGGCGTTTTGCCGAGTTGCGCGAAGGCGATCTGTCGCGCCTTCGCGCCAATCTGGTTCGCCAGGAGGCGCTGCATCGTCTTGCCGACGGCCTCAATCTGGGGGATTACCTGCGCCTGGGTGAGGGCGAGTTGAAGAGTGGAGGTCATCGTCGCCCTTCCATTCTGGCAGACGCCTTGGAAGCCATCTTTGCGGCGGTCTATATTGATGCAGGTTTCGAGGCCGCCAAGGCGGTGATTGATCGCCTGTACGCTCCTTCATTGGAGGCACTCGACCCTGCTCGTGCGCTCAAGGATCCGAAAACGGCTTTGCAGGAATGGTTGCAAGGTCGGCGCATGGCGCTGCCCCGCTATTCCCTTGCTGACACCCGCGGCGAGGCCCATCAGCAGGAATTCGAGGTCGAGTGCGAGATCGCCGGCCTTGGCCTCAAGACCCGAGGCATCGGCGTGAGTCGCCGCGCTGCCGAACAGCAGTCCGCCCAGCGGGCGCTGGAACTTCTTCCCAAGCAATGACCGAAATCGTATCCGCCGCCGATCAGCCCTTCCGCACCGGCTTTGTCGCCATCGTCGGCCGTCCCAATGTTGGCAAGTCCACACTGCTCAATCGCCTGATAGGGCAGAAGATCAGCATTGTCTCGCGCAAGGCGCAGACCACCCGCCATCGGGTGACCGGCGTGCTCACCGAGGGGGCGGCCCAATTCATCTTCGTGGATACGCCTGGTTTTCAGACGCGCCACAAGAACGCCCTCAACCGGGCCATGAACCGCACTGTCACCCAAGTGCTGGCCGACGTGGATCTGGTGCTTTTCGTCATCGAAAGCGGTCGTTTCGGGCCAGACGATGAGCAGGTGGTCAGACTGCTCCCCGAGGGGGCAAAGGTGATCCTGGTGGTCAACAAAGTGGATCTTCTTGAGGACAAGGCGCGCATGTTGCCCTTCCTTCAGAAGATGAGCAGCGTCTATCCCTTCGCCGAGATCGTCCCGGTGAGTGCGGAAAAAGGCCGCAACACCGACCAGCTGATCAAGGCAGCCCAACCCTATCTGCCTGAAGGGGAGCCGATCTTTGATGCTGATGACATCACTGACCGGAGTGAGCGCTTCCTTGCCGCGGAGTTTCTGCGCGAGAAGCTCTTCCGCCAGCTTGGCGAGGAGTTGCCTTACGGCATGACCGTCGAGATTGAGAAGTTCGAGGCCGAGCCCGGTCTGCGCCGCATCCATGCGGCCATCATCGTGGATAAGTCTGCCCACAAGGCCATGGTGATCGGCAAAGGCGGCGAGCGTCTCAAGCGCATCGGCACCGAGGCCCGCCTCGAGATGGAAAAGCTCTTCGACTCCAAGGTTTTCCTGGAGGTCTGGGTCAAGGTCAAGAGCGGATGGGCGGATGATGAGCGCGCCCTCAAGAGCCTCGGCTACGAGTAAGCCCATGCGGGACTGCCCGCCGTGAGTGTCCGGCAGCGCATCGACCAGCAGCCCGGATTCGTGCTGCATAGCTATCCCTATCGGGAGACCAGCCTGATCGTCGAAGCTTTCAGCCGCGACCACGGTCGCATCGGTCTTGTGGCAAAGGGGGCTCGCCGCCCCATGTCGCAGCTTCGCGGCGTGCTGATGGCTTTTCAGCCGCTGTTGATCGACTGGAGCGGCGGTGGGGAGATGAAGACCCTGGTCCGTGCCGAGTGGCAGGGAGGGCAACCGCTGCTCGGCGGGCAGGCCCTCTTGTGTGCCTACTACCTCAATGAACTCCTGCTGCGTCTCATGCCCAGGGAGGACGCCCATCCGTTCCTCTACCAGGCCTATGGTGACGCCTTGCGGGCCCTCGCGCTGGGTGAGCCCCAGGAGGTGGTGCTCCGGCGTTTCGAGCTGGCACTCCTTCAGGAACTCGGATACGGGCTCGAACTGGAGGCGGACTGTGACGGCGCACCCGTCCGGCCTGACCGCCACTACGCCTATATAATCGAGCGCGGTGCGGTACACCTGGAAGAACACCGGCCCGACGACCCGACCGTGGTTCGTGGCAAGACCCTCATCGACATGGCCCATCAGGATCTCCGCGATCCCGACACCTTGGCCCAGAGCAAGACCCTGATGCGCCGGCTCATCCAGCACTACCTCGGCGGGCAGGTACTTCAGTCGCGCCGTGTGTTCACCGAAATGTTTTCCTACCCCGGAGACCCCTCTTGATCGAACTTGGCGTCAATATCGACCACGTGGCCACCCTGCGTCAGGCTCGCCGCACCTGGGAGCCCGATCCCTGTTGGGCAGCCGTCGAAGCCCATCTAGGTGGCGCTGACGGCATCACCGTGCACCTGCGCGAGGACCGTCGCCACATCCAGGACGCGGACGTGCGCAAGTTGGGTGAGCTCACCCAGATCAAGCTCAACCTCGAGATGGCGGCAACGGATGAGATGGTCGGTATCGCCTGTGGATTGAAGCCGCAGATGGCGATGTTCGTACCCGAGGGGCGGCATGAGGTGACCACCGAGGGCGGTCTTGATATCGTTTCGCAGGAAGCTCGCCTCAAGGATGCCGTGGAGCGGCTGGCCGAGCAGGGCATCATCGTCAGTGTCTTCATCGATGCCGAGATTGCCCAGGTGGAGGCGGCGGCACGGATTGGCGCGAAGGTCTGCGAGATCCACACGGGGCCCTACGCCCATGTCTTCCATGGGGCGGGGCGAGATGCGGAGAGCCCGGCAGTGCTGGCCGAAATCGACAAGATTCGGCAGGCAGGCGCAGCGATACGAGCCCTTGGCCTGCGCTTCAACGCCGGCCATGCCCTCAACTATTACAACGTCCAGCCCATCGCGCGCCTGCCGGGCATTCGGGAACTGCACATCGGCCATGCAATCGTCAGCCGCTCGGTATTTACGGGCCTGCGCGAGGCGGTACGCGAAATGAAGCGGCTCATGCGGGAAGCGGCCGAGCGCGGCGAGCTGGCGTGATTCACGGCGTCGGAACCGACATCGTGCGGGTGGCCCGCATGGAGGATGCGCTGGCCCGGCACGGCGAGCGTTTCGCCGAGCGCATCCTGGATGTTTCGGAGCGCCCGGGCTTTCACTCCTCGCCGGCCCCGGCCCGCTTTCTCGCCAAACGCTTTGCCGCCAAGGAGGCCTTCGGCAAGGCGCTGGGTACCGGTGTCGCCGTGCCGGCCACGCTGCATGCCCTGCGGGTCAGCCACGATGCCCTGGGCAAGCCTTACTTCGAGTATTCACCAGGCCTGGCGGGCTACATGGCGGAGCGAGGCCTCTCGGCCCATCTCAGCCTGTCCGACGAGGCCGACTATGTTGTCGCCTTTGCCGTCATTGAAAGACCATGAAGTCATCTTCTGCCCTTCCCGGCCCCGTCATGCTCGACGTGGCTGCCCACGAGATCACCGCCGAAGAGCGGGAAATCCTGCAGCATCCCCTTGTCGGCGGCGTCATCCTCTTTGCGCGCAACTATGCCGAGCCGGATCAATTGCGCGCCCTCACTGCTGCGATCCGTGCCGCGCGGCCGGAGCTGGTGATTTCCGTCGATCATGAAGGCGGGCGCGTGCAGCGTTTCCGAGAGGGCTTCACCCGGCTGCCGGCTATGCGTCGCCTCGGCGAGGCCTGGGCGGCTGATCCGGTGGCCGGCAGGGCCTGCGCCCGTCAGGCCGGATTGGTGCTTGCCGCCGAGTTGCGGGCCCATGGCGTCGATCTGAGCTATGCGCCGGTCCTTGATCTGGATTACGGCGTCAGCGGCGTGATCGGTGACAGGGCCTTCCATCGGGATCCGCTGGTTGCAGCCGAACTGGCCGGCGAAGTGGTGGCCGGGCTGGCCGACGCCGGCCTGCGGGCGGTGGGTAAGCATTTCCCCGGGCACGGCGCCGTCGAGGCGGATTCCCATGTGGCGATTCCCGTGGATGGACGCAGCTTCGAGGCCGTATGGGCCGAGGACATCGTGCCTTTTCGTCTGCTCTCCGCACAGCTCGGTGGTGTGATGCCGGCCCACGTGATCTTCGAAAACATTGACGCCCGTCCGGCGGGCTTTTCACCTTTCTGGTTGCAGGATGTCCTGCGTGGCCGACTTGGCTTCCAGGGGGTGATCTTCAGCGACGATCTGACCATGGAAGGCGCCAGCGTGGCCGGAGGCATTGTTGCCCGGGCCGAGGCGGCCCACTCGGCGGGCTGCGACATGGTGCTGGTGTGCAACCGCCCGGACATGGCAGTGGATCTGCTCGACAACTGGCATCCCCAGCTTTCTGCGGGCAGCTGTAAGCGCATCGTGGCCCTGCGTCCCCGGCCTGGTACTGCGCCGGCCGATCCCGATACGCTGGCGGGTTGGGCTCCATATCGCACCGCCCGTGACGGCGTGCTGGCCCTCGCCTGACCTGGGTTTTTGCGGCCGTGGCCTTTGACGCCAAAACCTTCCTGCGCTCCCTGACGGAGGAGCCCGGCGTTTATCGCATGATCGGGGCCGACGATGCCGTGCTGTACGTGGGCAAGGCGAAGAACCTGAAGCGTCGGGTGTCGTCCTATTTTCAGCGCACCCAGCTCAGCCCGCGCATCGCCATCATGGTGGGGCAGGTGGAGCGGGTGGATATCACCGCCACCCGCTCCGAGGCCGAGGCTCTCATCCTTGAGAACAACCTCATCAAGAGCCTCGGACCCAAGTACAACATCCTGTTCCGGGACGACAAGTCCTACCCCTACATCGCCCTGTCGGGGGGGGATTTTCCGCAGATCTACTATCACCGGGGCGGCTTCCGTAAAGGCGTGCGCTACTTCGGCCCCTTTCCCAACAGTTGGGCCGTGCGTGAAAGCCTGCATCTGATGCAGAAGATCTTCCGTCTTCGCACCTGTGAGGACAGTACCTTCAGCAATCGCTCGCGTCCCTGCCTGTTGCATCAGATCCAGCGCTGCACCGGGCCCTGCGTCGGCCTGATCGACAAGGATGCTTACGCCGCCGACGTGCAGCTGGCAAGCCTGTTCCTCAACGGGCGTCATGGTGACGTGGTGGACGACTTGTCCAGGCGCATGCAGGAGGCCTCGGATGCGCTGGCTTTCGAGAGGGCCGTCGTCTACCGGGACCAGATCCGCAATCTCCAGGCCGTGCTCCACAAGCAGTTCGTCGAGAGCGCCAAGGATGAAGACGTGGATGTGCTGGCGGCGGTCGAAAGGGGAGGCATGGTGTGCGTCAACCTGGCCATGATCCGTGGGGGGCGGCATCTTGGCGATCGGCCCCTTTTTCCCAGCAACGCCCAGGGCTGCACGCCGCTGGATGCACTGGTGGCCTTTGTCGAGCAGCACTACATGGATCAGCCCCTGCCGGGCAAGATCCTGGTCAATGTTGATCCTGCCACTGTCAAGGACGCCCTCGACGAGGTGATCGAAGGCCGGGTCGGCGTCATGGCGGCCCGCTACGAGAACGAACGGGCGTGGATGGGCATGGCCGAGAACAATGCCAGTCTGGCGTTGATGGTGCGGGAGCAGGAGTCCAGCCGGGGGGAGCAGCGCCTCGAGGCCCTGCGCGATGCCCTGGGCCTGGCGGATACGCCCAGCCGGATTGAATGCTTCGACATCTCACATACCATGGGCGAGTCAACGGTGGCCTCATGCGTGGTGTGGGACGGCAAGGCCATGAAGAAGTCTGAGTATCGGCGCTACAACATTGCGGGCATTACTGCCGGTGACGACTACGCAGCCATGCGCCAGGCTTTGACCCGGCGCTACGAGAAGGTGGCCGCGGGAGAGGGTGTTCGACCCGACCTGATCCTTATCGACGGTGGCAAGGGCCAGATGGGCGTGGCCAGGGAGGTGCTGGCCGAACTGGGCCTCGAGAGCATCACCATGTTCGGCGTGGCCAAGGGTGAGAGCCGCAAACCCGGGCTGGAAGAGCTGGTCTTCCCCGATGGGCGCGAACCGGTGCATATGCGCCCCGATGCACCGGCCCTGCATCTGATCCAGGAAATCCGTGACGAGGCACACCGTTTCGCCATCACCGGTCACCGTGCCCGGCGGGCCAAGACCCGAAATACCTCGCGTCTCGAGGACATTGCCGGAGTGGGGCCGACACGGCGGAAAAAGCTGCTGGCTGCGTTCGGTGGCATGGATGGTGTGCGAAACGCCACGATCGAGGATCTGTGTCGTGTGGAAGGCATCAACCGGCACCTTGCCGAACAGATATACAATGCGCTGCGATAGCCTGCAAACGCCGACATGCTTTTCAATATCCCCAACTCCCTGACCTGGGCGCGCATCGCCCTGATCCCCTTT
>JAEUNV010000055.1 GCA_016790385.1 Zoogloea sp. | reverse complement strand
CGGGGCAGCCTGGCCCGGGAGGCCACCGATGGCCGCATCGAGAACGCCTACACTCTCAAGCTCGCCAACCTGGCCGAGACGCCCAGGGACTTCGAGGTGGAGGTGAGCGGCCTGCCCGGCATCGAACTGGTGGGCGCCCGGCGCTTTGCCGGCGAAGCTGGCAGCATCCGCGCCGTGCAGGTCACGGTGGCGGCACCCGCCGACGGCGGTCCGTCCGGCGCCCGGCCGATCACCTTCCAGGTGCGCGCCACCGACGACCCGTCAACCCGGGTCACCGAGAAGAGCACCTTCGTCCTGCCCTGATCCCCCTGAACTGCCGAGATCACCATGTACCGATACAAGCAAGCCGACCAGCGTCTGGTGGAAGACCGTGTTGCCCAGTTCCGCGACCAGATGACCCGCTTTCTGGACGGGCGGCTCGGGGAGCACGAGTTCCGCCCCCTGCGCCTGCAGAACGGCCTTTACGTGCAGCGCCATGCACCCATGCTGCGGGTGGCGATTCCCTACGGCACCCTGGCAGCCTACCAGCTGCGCAAGCTCGCCGACATCGCCCGCCGCTTCGACCGGGGCTATGGCCACTTCACCACACGCAGCAACATCCAGTTCAACTGGGTGCGCCTGGAGGAGGCGCCGGACATCCTGGCCGAGCTGGCCACCGTGCAGATGCACGCCATCCAGACCTCGGGCAACTGCATCCGCAACATCACCACCGACCCCTTTGCCGCCGTGGCGGCGGATGAGCTTTTCGATCCGCGGCCCTACTGCGAGATCGTGCGCCAGTGGTCCACCCTGGCGCCAGAGTTCCTGTTTCTCCCGCGCAAGTTCAAGATCGCTTTTGCCGGTGGGGCGGAAGACCGGGCCGCGGTGCGCTTTCACGACATCGGCGCCTTCGCCCGGGTGGCCGATGATGGCCGCATCGGCTTCGAGATCTTCGTCGGCGGTGGCCTCGGGCGCACGCCGATGGTCGGCAGGACGATCCGGGATTTTCTTCCCCGGGAGGAGCTGCTCAACTATTTCGAGGCCATCCTGCGGGTCTATAACCGCCATGGCCGGCGTGACAACAAGTACAAGGCACGCATCAAGATCCTGGTGAAGGATCTCACTCTGGAAGGCTTCAGCCGAGAGGTGGAGGAAGAATGGGCGTGGACCCGGGGCGGCCCGGGCTGCATCAGCGACGCGACCTTCCGGGAGATGGAGGCCTTCTTCGCCCGGCACGACTACGCGCCTGCCGCTGCCGACGATCCGGGCTACCTCGCTGCGCTGGCTGGCAGCCGCGCCTTTGCCCGCTGGGTCGAGCGCAATGTCTCGGCACACCGGGAGCTGGGCTACGCGGTCGTGACTCTGTCCCTGAAGAAGACCGGCGTGCCCCCCGGCGACGCCACCGCCGAGCAGATGGACGGGGTTGCGGAGCTGGCGGAGCGCTTCAGCGCCGGCGAGATCCGCGTCAGCCACGAGCAGAATCTGGTGCTGCCCCACGTGGCCCGCCGGGATCTGCCAGCCCTGTGGGAGGGCGCCCGCGCCCTGGGCATGGCGACGCCCAACATCGGGCTGCTCACCGATCTGGTGTGCTGCCCTGGGGGCGACTTCTGTTCCCTGGCCAATGCCCGCTCCATCCCGGTGGCGGCGGCCATTCAGCAGCGCTTCGACGATCTGGACTACCTGTTCGACCTGGGTCCGCTGGAGCTCAACATGTCGGGCTGCGTGAATGCCTGCGGCCACCACCATATCGGTCATATCGGCATTCTCGGCGTGGATAAGAACAACGAGGAGTGGTACCAGGTGACCCTGGGCGGGCGGGAAGGCAGCCAGGCAGTGCTGGGCCGGGTGATCGGCCCGTCCTTTGCTGCGGGGGAGATCCCCGACGTGATTGCGGATCTGCTTGAGGTGTATGTCGATGAGCGCCACGAGGGGGAGATCTTCATCGATACCGTGGAGCGGCTTGGTCTGGATGCCTTCAAGGCGCGGGTCTATGGAGGAGCCGTATGAGCACGCTGATCCGTCACGGGACGGTGGCTGACGACGATTGGCAGTGGATCGAAGGCGACGTGACCCAGCTGGTGGAACGGATGGAGGCGGGGGAGCGACTGGTGCTGCCGCTGGCGGTGTGGCTTGCCCACCGGCTTCGCCGCGATCCACCCCGCGTCGGCGTATGGCTGGGGCCGGACGACCCGCTTGAGGCCTTGCTGCCCTGGCTGGCAGACATCCCGCTGGTGGCCATTCGCTTTCCGCTGTTCACCGATGGGCGAGGCTATTCCCTGGCCCGCCTGCTGCGCTGCCGTTACGGCTATACCGGCGAGTTGCGGGCAGTGAGCGATGTGCTGGTGGATCAGCTCGCCGTGATGGCCCAGTGCGGTTTTGACAGCTTCGGCCTGCGCGCCGATCAGCCGCCTGCCGAGGCCCTGGCAGCCCTTGTTGGTGGCCTCCGGTCACCCTGGCCCGTTATTGCCATGCCATGATTTGCAGCAGCGCCACGGGGTGGCGTTGTAGCACCTGTTTACAGTTTGAACATGGTGCATCGCCGCATTGGCGGCCTGTTGCAGTCTGTGTCGGTTGGCACGCCCCTTGCGAATCTTCAGGACGCGCTCCCCTCGCCGGGAGTGTTTCCCGAGGGAGGTGAGCATGGTGGATGGGCTGGCGTTGTGGAAGCAGTTGTTGCAGGTGCAGGAGCCCTGGGTAGTCCAGGCCTGTCGTGCGGACGAATTCAACCGCTGCATGTCTGTGTGGATAGGCGTGGAAGCGCCGCGCAGCTGGTTTGGCCTGGGCCGCCCACGGGTGGTGGAGGGGGGCGCCGAAGCCACTTGGCGACACACCGGGTTTGGAGGCTGGCGGGTCCAGGTGCATGTGCGGGTGCCGGCGGGCAGCGAGATGCCGCGCTACCCCTGGGCCGGCGAGGCCGGCATGCCTTTCACCCGGGCCCTCGACCGGCAGATCCTGTCCTTGCTCAATGAAGGCGTTGGCATGAACGGTGTGTGTTCCATCCTCGACCTGCCAATGACCGAGTTGTGGCGTTATCGATACGCCCTTGATCGGGGTCGGCATGCAGTGAACGGGGCCGGGCCGGTGTCCGGCTCCGAGCCCGCGCCGCTCCCCACAGCTGCCGCCAGCCGGGTGCCCGACCTGGATGACCCGGTGTGGCAGCGTCTGATGGATGGGACTCTACCCCTGGATGTCCGGGTGCTCGGCCTTCAGCTGCTGCTATCCCGTACCCGCAGCCAGGTGGCCATGATTGCCGATGAGGAGGTGCGGCGGATGAAGCTGCGCGACCTTCATCGCTACTTCGTCAAGAACGAGCGCATGCTGGTCCACGAGCTGCGCCAATTGCTGCCGGAGGCCGCATGAGCGCCGTCGAGAGCGGTCTGATGGGGCTGGACGAGGCAGCCGCGCTGATCCGCGCTGGTCATTTCCTGATGATTGCTGGCGATGAGGCCCTGCTGCGCCGTCTGCCTGCCGGTAACTGGATCGGTGGCACGATTCCCTATTTCATGGGCAGCGAAGGTGGGCAGGTGAGCCTGGAGCGGCTCTTTGTCACCTGCATGCCGGCGGATGCTGGCGCACCGGAGATCCGCTGCTACGACATCACGAGCATCGACCATGTGTGCGCCGACGGCCCGGCTAACGGCTTCAGCCTGATCATCATTCCGGCCTTCACTGCCATCCATTCACTGTACGCGCGCAAAGCGCCGGGTTTTGAGGACATGTTCATCAAGCCGGTGGTCGGCTGGGTGGCTGGCTGCCATGTGGACGACATCGGCCGGGTGGCGCCCCTGGTGGTCAGCGGCCCCGGGCTGGACTTCGATGCAGAGCGGGCGGTGGTGATGCACGTGCCCCTGCCTGACGACCGTTTCGCCTGTGTGCATATCGCCAACGCCATGGGTCAGGGTAATGGGGGGGAATTGCGCTTTCCGGAGACGGGCTTTTCTGCCGGCCGATGCACGGTGGATGGCGTGGAGACTACCCTGGCGGCCTACCTTAAGGCATGTCAGGCTGATCTGCGCCTGCCGTTGGTGGCGGACTACGGTGGGGCGTCGGTGAATGTGTCGATCAAGGGCATAGACCCCGCCACCGGACGGGTGGATTTCTATGCTCCGGTGTTTGATGACGTTGTCTATCGGCTGGCCGCGCCGGTGGACTTCGCCGCGGATCCTGCGGGCGGCCGGGACACAGCCCTGTGGTCGTGCAACTGCATTCTCAACTACCTTTACTGCGGCCTGGAAGGGCGGCGCGGTGCCCCCCCGGGGGGGCCGATGACCTTTGGCGAGATCGCCTACCTGCTCCTCAATCAGACGCAGGTGTTCCTGGAGATCGAAGCGCTCTGAGCTGGTCGAGGCATGGTCGACGCTAGGCGCCCGCGGGTAGCGGAGTCATAGGTAGCCGCTGCTAGCGCCGTCGGGGGCGAACAGGGCGCGGTTTGTGTGCAACTCGCGGAAACCCGGGCCGACTCTCGGCTTGTGACTGCTGGCTGGCATCGCAGAGAAGCGCGGATGAGCCATGATGCGAGGGAAGGCGTGTGCCAGGTCATCTTCAGGGGGTCTTTGGCCTGGCGGGCGGTACATGGCGGGAAATGTGAAATTCATCGCACAAACGCCACGAAGCCTATGTGCCGCGCGTTTATAGCGCAGCCAACGGCGAGTCTGTCACGGCCATGTGGGCTGAGGGCGGGCATGATGCGGGCTCTGATTCCGTCTGATCCGGTATTTCATGATTGCTTCCTGCCTTCCCACTTCCTGCCGCCGTGCCCTTGCCGCCCTGCTGGCCTTGCTGGCTGTTGGTGTTCAGGCCGCCGGACGGGATGCGGGGCCCTTGGAGGCACCCGAATGGAGCGATGAGCCGCCGGCCCTGGCGCGCCTGCTGGAGAGCGGCTACCGGGCCGAGGCCAGTCGGCAGCCAGGTGTGGCGGCCGCCTACTATTGTGCTGCCGCGCGGGATGGCAGCGTCGAGGGGCAGTATCGCCTGGGGCGCCTGTACATGTTGGGGCAGGGCGTTGCCCGGGACGGCCAGGTGGGCACAACACTGCTGTCGATTGCGGCCCAGCGGGGGCATGAGAAGGCCCAGGGCCTCGTCAGCCCCCTGGCTGGAGCCGAGAAACTGCCCGATTGCCTCATCACCGGCAAGGCGCCGGAGGTTTTGGTGGCGGATAGTGGCGAGGCGGTGCCCCACGATGTGGTGGATCGCTTCGTCCGGGCGTTGCCGGTGGACAAGCGCCGTCATGCCCAGATGGTCCAGAAGCTGGCTCCGCGCTTCAGCGTCGATCCGCGCCTGGCACTGGCCATCGTGCGTACCGAATCCAATTTCGACGCATCCGCGCGTTCCCCCAAGAATGCCCTCGGTCTCATGCAGCTGATCCCCGATACGGCCGAGCGCTTCGGTGTCCGCGACGCCCTCGACCCGGAGCAGAACATCCGGGGGGGGCTCGCCTATCTGCGCTGGCTGCTCCAGCATTTCAAGGGCGACGTGGCCCTGGCGGCGGCTGCCTACAACGCCGGTGAGGGCAATGTGGCCCGCTACAAAGGGGTTCCGCCCTTCGCCGAAACCCAGGAGTATGTGCGCCGGGTGCTGGCCTTCTACCGCGCGCCGCGGCACCCCGATATCTTGCGGGGCTGAGCGGCGCTTCACGCCATTCGTCCATTTCCTGTACTTTCTCTCCGTTTCCATCACACCGAAGGACGGAGAGCATGCCTCATCATCAACAGTTCTACATTGGCGGCCGTTGGGTCGACCCTGCCTCCGCTGCCCGGCTGGACGTGATCAACCCCGCCACGGAAGCGGCTGTTGGCTCCATCGCCGCGGGCGCGCAGGACGATGTGGAGCGCGCCGTGGCCTCGGCCCGGGGGGCCTTTGCGGCCTTTTCCACCAGCACGCGGGAGGCCCGCATTGATTTGCTCCAGCGCATCTGCGCCGCCTATAAGGCGCGTTACGAGGACATGGCACGGGCGATCTCCACCGAAATGGGCGCGCCGTACAAGCACCTGGCAGGCACTGCCCAGTCGGGCTCGGGCCTCGCGCACTTCAAGGCCGCCGCGGCCGCATTGACGGACTTCCCTTTCGAAAGCAGCCGCGGCGCCACGCGCATCCTGCGCGAACCTGCTGGTGTGTGTGCGTTGATTACGCCGTGGAACTGGCCGGCAAATCAGATGGCCTGCAAGGTGGCGCCGGCCCTGGCGGCCGGGTGCACCATGGTTCTCAAACCTTCTGAGCTGGCGCCCTTGTCAGCGGTTATCCTGGCCGAAATCCTCCACGAGGCGGGGGTGCCGGAGGGCGTGTTCAACCTGGTCAATGGCGATGGCGCCGGTGTCGGTGCTGCCCTGTGCGCTCATCCCGACGTGGACATGGTGTCTTTCACGGGCTCCACCCGGGCGGGCAGGCTGGTCATGAAGAGCGCCGCCGATACCATCAAGAAGGTGGCGCTGGAACTGGGCGGCAAGTCAGCCAACATCCTGCTCGACGATGCGGATTTTCCTCGGGCGGTGAAGCAGGGCGTGCTTACCCTGATGACAAACAGCGGCCAGAACTGCAATGCACCGTCACGCATGCTGGTACCCGAGGCACGTCTGGCGGAGGTGGAAGAGATCGCCGTTGCGGCACTTGCCCGGGTTGTGGTGGGAGATCCGGCAGCGGACGGCACGACCATGGGGCCGCTGGCCAATCGGGCGCAGTTTGAGCGAGTCCAGGCGCTGATCGCCACGGGGCTTGCGGAAGGTGCGAAATGCGTGGCTGGCGGGCCCGGACGCCCGGACGGGTTGGAGCGGGGCTACTTTGCGCGGCCGACGATCTTCAGCGGTGTGACGCCGGAGATGACCATCGCCCGGGAGGAAATCTTCGGCCCGGTGCTGTCCATCCTCACCTATAAGGACGAGGAGGACGCCATCCGCATCGCCAACGATACTGTGTACGGCCTGTCGGGATATGTATCCTCGTCAGATCTGGGACGGGCGCGTTCCGTGGCCCGTCGCCTGCGCACCGGCAACGTGCATCTCAACGGCGCACCCATTGATCTGGCAGGCCCCTTTGGGGGCTACAAGCAATCGGGCTTGGGGCGGGAGTGGGGCGCCTTCGGCATCGAGGAGTTCGTCGAGGTGAAGGCAATCCTCGGCTACGGCGAAGACTGAGGGAGCACGTCGGGCGAGGTCGCCGGAAGCTTGAGCTGACGCGCGGTGCCGGCAGGGCACCATGCAACAGGCCAAGGGCACGTATCAGGCACTTCCGGAGGGATCCCAGGTGCGCTGGTGGTGCGGGGCAAGGGACTCGAACCCTCACGCCTTGCGGCGCTGGAACCTAAATCCAGTGCGTCTACCAATTCCGCCAACCCCGCATCCAGCGGCGCGCATTGTAATGGTAGCCGCTCCCCGGGGCCAGCG
>JAEUNV010000677.1 GCA_016790385.1 Zoogloea sp. | reverse complement strand
CGCCATCCTGGTCTCCCGTGGTCTGGTAAATCTGATCTATGGCAGAAAACGCAAGCTCGACAAGCTGGCGATCGGTCAAATCTGGAAACCCGGCAGCTAAAGCGCGTCAAGAAAGAGAAACGGACCCGCCATCATGGAATTTTTCCGCATCCGCAAAGACATACCGTTCATGAAGCACGCGCTGGTGTTCAACGTCATTTCGTTGATCACCTTCTTGCTGGCTGTCTTCTTCCTTGCCACCAAAGGACTCCATTTCAGTGTCGAGTTCACCGGTGGCACCCTGATGGAGGTCAGCTACAGCGAGCCCCCCAACCTGGAGAAACTACGCGAATCCCTGGCCAAAGAAGGCTACCAGGACGCCCAGGTGCAAAACTTCGGCAGCGCCCGGGACGTACTGATCCGTCTGCCCAACCGGGAAGGGATGGAAACCGGCAAGGTCAGTGAAAAGGTCATGGCCAACCTAGCCACCATTGATGGCCCCAAAGCCGAAATGCGCCGCGTCGAGTTCGTCGGCCCTCAAGTTGGCAAGGAACTCGCATCCGACGGCGCAATGGCTTTGTTGCTGGTGATCGGTGGCATTGTGGCCTATCTGGCAATGCGTTTTGAATGGCGCTTCGCCGTATCGGCGATCATCGCCAACCTTCACGACGTAATCATCATCCTTGGCTTCTTCGCCTTGTTTCAGTGGGAGTTTTCCCTGCCGGTACTCGCCGCGACCCTGGCGGTGCTGGGCTATTCGGTAAACGAATCGGTAGTGGTGTTCGACCGGGTCCGGGAAACCTTCAAGAAAAAACGCGGGCTATCCACTCCGGAAGTCCTGGACCATGCAATCACCAGCACCATCAGCCGTACCATCATCACCCACGGTAGCACCCAGATCATGGTGCTTTCCATGCTTCTGTTCGGAGGTGAAACGCTGTATTACTTCTCGCTTGCCCTGACCATCGGGATCTGCTTTGGAATCTACTCTTCCGTGCTTGTGGCCAGCCCGCTGGTCATGTGGCTGGGCGTATCCCGTGAGCAGTTCATGCAGGTGAAGAAGGAGAAGGAAGAAGCCGTCGTCTGAACGCCGGCCTCAAATCAGGAGGGCTGCCGATTGGTAGCCCTTCTTCTTGGCGGATCCTGCTGCTCGCAGCAGCAGACCTTTGCCGGTTTCGATGCAGGCACGCGGGATACATGATATTTTGCTGCGGACTGCGGGAAGCGTGGTCCGCCGACTTTCATGGCGACAGAGAGCCAGGATTGGCTCGTCGTCAATAAAATCAAAATCGAGGGAAGATAAATGGTTACTGGAAAATCAAAAATCATCTACACGCTGACGGACGAGGCGCCACTGCTGGCCACGTGCGCGTTCCTTCCCATCATCCGTTCCTTCACCGGCCCGGCCGGCATCGAGATCGAAAAGGCGGACATTTCCGTTTCCGCCCGCGTACTTGCGGAATTTTCCGAGTATCTGAATGAAGAGCAGAAGGTACCCAACACGCTGGCGGAACTGGGTCAGAAGACGCTCGAACCTGATGTGAATATCATCAAGCTGCCCAACATCAGTGCCTCCGTGGCGCAGTTGAAGGCCTGCGTCAAGGAACTTCAGGCCAAGGGCTATCCGATCCCCGACTACCCCGAATCCCCGTCCACCGATGAGGAAAAGGCCATTGTCGCCCGTTACGGCAAATGTCTGGGTTCAGCGGTCAACCCGGTTCTGCGTGAAGGCAACTCGGACCGCCGCGCGCCGCTGGCAGTCAAGAATTACGCCCGCAAGAACCCCCACTCCATGGGTGAGTGGAAGCCCTGGTCACGTACCCATGTGTCTCACATGCATCACGGGGATTTCTACCACGGCGAAAAGTCCCTGACCCTGGACAAAGCCCGCAACGTGCGTATGGAGCTGATTGCCAAGGGTGGCAAGATGACCGTTCTGAAGCCGAAGGTCGCACTCCAGAACGGCGAGATCATCGACTCCATGTTCATGAGCAAGAAGGCCCTGTGCGACTTCTACGAGAAAGAACTGGAAGACTGCCGCGAGTCCGGCATCCTTTTCTCCCTGCACGTCAAGGCAACGATGATGAAGGTCTCGCACCCGATCGTCTTTGGCCACTGCGTCAAGATCTTCTACAAGGAAGCTTTCGAAAAGCACGGCGCCCTGTTCAATGAACTCGGCATCAACGTCAATAACGGCATGGTCGACCTCTACGACAAGATCAAGACCTTGCCCGAATCCAAGCGCGACGAGATCATCCGCGACCTGCACGCGTGCCAGGAGCACCGTCCGAAGCTCGCCATGGTCGACTCCGCCAAGGGCATCACCAACTTCCACTCCCCCAACGATGTGATCGTTGACGCCTCCATGCCGGCAATGATCCGCGCTGGCGGCAAGATGTGGGGTGCCGATGGCAAGCAGTACGACACCAAGGCCGTGATGCCTGAATCGACCTTCGCCCGCATCTACCAGGAGATGATCAACTTCTGCAAGACCAACGGCAACTTCGATCCCAAGACCATGGGTACGGTGCCGAACGTCGGCCTGATGGCTCAGAAGGCAGAAGAATACGGCTCCCACGACAAGACTTTCGAAATCGGGGAAGACGGCATTGCCAACATCGTCGACATCGACACCGGCGAAGTGCTGCTGACGCAGAACGTGGAAGCCGGCGACATCTGGCGCATGTGCCAAGTCAAGGACGCGCCGATCCGTGACTGGGTCAAACTGGCTGTCACGCGCGCCCGCAACTCCGGCATGCCGGCCGTCTTCTGGCTCGACCCCTACCGCCCCCACGAAAACGAGCTGATCAAGAAGGTCGAAACCTACCTGAAGGATCACGACACCTCCGGTCTCGAAATCCACATCATGTCCCAGGTCCGCGCCATGCGCTTCACCCTGGAGCGCGTGATCCGTGGCCTCGACACCATCTCGGTGACCGGTAACATCCTCCGTGACTACCTGACCGATCTGTTCCCGATCATGGAACTCGGCACATCCGCCAAGATGTTGTCCATCGTTCCACTGATGGCCGGTGGCGGCATGTACGAAACGGGTGCCGGCGGCTCCGCTCCGAAGCACGTACAACAGCTTACCGAGGAAAACCACCTGCGCTGGGATTCCTTGGGCGAGTTCCTGGCTCTTGCCGTCTCCCTCGAAGATCTGGGCATCAAGAATGGCAACAAACGTGCGGTCCTGCTTGCCAAGACCCTCGATGCGGCCACTGGCAAGTTGCTCGACAACCGCAAGTCGCCCTCACCCAAGACTGGCGAGCTCGACAACCGGGGGTCCCAGTTCTATCTCGCCATGTACTGGTCGCAGGAACTGGCCAACCAGACGGAAGATTCCGAACTGGCTGCCCATTTCGCCAAGCTCGCCAAGTCTTTGACCGACAGCGAAGATCAGATCGTGGCGGAGTTGAAGACCGTTCAGGGCAAAGCTGTAGACATCGGCGGCTACTACAAGGCCGACTCCGAGAAGTGCAAGGCGGTAATGCGCCCCAGCCCGACGCTGAACGCGGCGCTGAAGGCAATCCGGGTCTAAGCGGACCAAATCTGCCCGCAGGACATCGCGGGCCGTAAAAAGGGGCAGCCATTGTCGGCTGCCCCTTTTTATTGTGTCTCCCCTCACTCAAGAGGGGCGCCGCTGCGGCAGAGGCGCTTCACTTATGCGCCTGCGTGCCGGAAACCCGCAGGCAGGTATTACATCCGTTCGATCATTGCGTCCCCGAAACCCGAGCAGGACACCTCGTTGGCACCGTCCATCAGACGGGCAAAGTCATAGGTAACCTGCTTGTCACCGATGGCTGCCTCCATGGATTTGATCACCAGATCAGCGGCCTCGGTCCAGCCCAGATGCCGCAGCATCATCTCCGCCGAGAGGATCAGAGAGCCCGGATTCACCTTATCGAGGCCGGCATATTTGGGAGCAGTGCCGTGGGTGGCCTCGAAGCAGGCGTAATGGTCGGAAATGTTGGCCCCGGGCGCGATGCCGATCCCGCCAACCTGGGCTGCCAGCGCGTCGGAAATGTAATCACCGTTGAGGTTGGTGGTCACTATCGTGTCGTATTCCGCCGGACGCAGCAGGATCTGCTGAAGGAAGGCGTCCGCGATAGCATCCTTGACGATGATCTCCCGGCCGGTTTTCGGGTTGGCAAACTTGCACCACGGGCCGCCGTCAATCGGCTGAGCACCGAACTCCTCCTGGGCAACCTTGTACGCCGTGTCTCGGAAAAGACCTTCGGTGAACTTCATGATATTGCCCTTGTGGACAATGGTCAGCGACTTACGGTCATTGGCGATGACGTACTTGAGGGCGGCGCGCACAAGACGGGTTGTGCCCTCGATGGAGATGGGCTTGATGCCAATGCCGGACGTCGCCGGGAAACGGATCTTCTTGACACCCATCTCGTTCTGCAGGAAGGCCACCACCTTCTTGGCCCCCTCCGACTCCGCCGCCCATTCGATACCGGCGTAGATATCCTCGGTATTTTCCCGGAATATGACCATATTGGTCAGTTCAGGGTTTTTTAGTGGAGAAGGCACACCCTTGAAGTACTGGACCGGCCGCACGCACTGGTAAAGATCGAGCTCCTGCCGGAGTGCCACGTTGAGAGACCTTATCCCGCCACCAACCGGCGTTGTCATCGGCCCTTTGATGGAAACGGAATACTCCTTGAGGGCATCAAAGGTCTCCTTCGGAAACCACTCGTCCGGACCGTAAAGTTGGGTGGATTTCTCGCCGGCATAGACTTCCATCCAGTGAATTCTCTTCTTCCCACCGTAAGCCTTTTCAACGGCCGCATCGATCACCTTGATCATGACCGGAGTGATGTCCACGCCGATACCGTCACCTTCGATGAACGGGATAATGGGATTGTCGGGAATAGCCTGACCCGGGACGATCTTCTGTCCACCTGCGGGCACCTTGATCAGAGATGTACTCATTCCAACTCCCTCGCAAAGGATTTCGTATCTTACGGAAGGACTGGTGCCCGATCATGGACATCCCGCCCTCGTCGATCTGCTCACGGCCTGCCCTGCAACTTTCCAGCGACGCCGTGGCAACCTCCAACGATTATGGACGAAATCCGGGCCGGGTCAATGCTGCGCCGCCCACCACCAACCGCCCGAAAACGCGCGCTTGACGGGCTTCTCGAGGTCGGGGCAACGTATCCTGGATGTTAGTATTTTTGCTAAGGATCGCCGCCTGCTGATGGCGCTGGCGGCCGATGAAAAACAAGATCACGCACGACTCGGGAGAACAGAATGGATGCGAGCATCAGCGAAAACCCGGTTGCCTTGGCCATTGCCCAGGCGATGATCGAAGGTTTCAATAGACACTACCGTATCTTTCGGGAGACCACCCGGCGCGCCAAGGAAAGCTACGAGGCCGCCGCATGGCAGGAGCAGCTCGCGGCAGTACGTGACCGCGTGCAATTCTATGACGACCGCGTCAACGAAACCGTGCAGCGACTCCACGAGGAGTTCAACGCCGAATCCATCGACGATGCCACCTGGCAGGCGGTAAAGCTGCATTACATCGGCCTGCTGATCAACCACAAGCAACCCGAACTTGCCGAAACCTTCTTCAATTCGGTCACAACCAAGATCCTTCATCGAAACTACTTCAACAACGATTACATATTTGCCCGGCCGGCCCTCTCCACCGATTACATCGAATCCTTCCCCCCAACGTATTCCAGCTACTACCCCCGCGACGACGGCCTGCGTGCGACCATCGTCCGCCTGATCGAGGACTTCGACTGGCAGCTCCCTTTCGAAAATCTTGCTCGGGACGTGGACTACGTGATGCGCACCGTCGAGAAACATCTGGGCAATTGGCCCAAGATGGAGGTCAACTGCCAGATCCAGGTGCTGTACTCCGCCTTTTATCGCAACAAGACCGCCTACATCATCGGCAAGGGCGTCAACGGCTATCAGGAGTATCCCTTTGCCATTGCCGTGCGACATGGCGCATCGGGCATGCTCTACCTCGACACTATCCTGCTCGACATCTGGCGTATCTCGCTGCTCTTCTCTCTATCCCGTGCCTACTTTCTGGTCGACATGGAAGTGCCCTCGGGTTATGTCCAGTTCCTGCGCAGCATCATGTCAAGCAAGCCCCGCTCCGAGCTTTACACCATGCTCGGACTCGGAAAGCAGGGCAAGACGATCTTCTTCCGTGACCTGATTGCCCACTTACGCCACTCCAACGACCAGTTCATCGAAGCGCCCGGCATCCGCGGCCTGGTGATGCTGGTGTTTACGCTCCCCTCCTACCCCTACGTTTTCAAGATCATCAAAGACGTCTTCGGCAGCTCCAAGAATATGGACCGGGCGACGGTAAAGCGAAAATACCTGCTGGTCCGCCAGGTGGACCGAGTCGGGCGCATGGCCGACACCCTTGAATTCTCCAACGTGGCCCTGCCCCGCAGCCGCTTCCACCCAGACCTGATCACCCAGCTCAAACTGCTCGCCCCTTCCGTGATCGAGGAGGATGGCGAAACCCTGGTGGTCAAGCATGTGTATATCGAGCGACGCATGACGCCCCTCAACCTCTACCTGGACAAGGCCAGCGACGAGCAGGTGGATGAGGCCGTGCGGGAGTATGGGCAAGCCATCAGCGAACTGGCCATCGCCAATATCTTTCCTGGCGACATGCTTTGGAAAAACTTCGGGGTAACCCGCTACGGCCGCGTCGTGTTCTACGACTACGACGAAATCGAGTACATGACCGACTGCAACTTCCGCAAGATCCCGCCGGCCCCCAACGAAGACATGGAAATGTCCGGCGAGCCCTGGTACTCGGCAGGCCCGATGGACATCTTCCCCGAGGAGTTCGCCACCTTCCTGCTCGGCCAACCGAAGATCCGAAAGGCTTTCCTCAAGCATCATCGCAACCTCCTGGAACCCAGGTTCTGGCAGGAGGCGCAGGCCAAAATCCGTGATGGTCACGTGGAAGACTTCTACCCTTATCCGCAGGAACTGCGTTTCTGCAACGCCTTTCCACCGGAGGCACCCTACGCCGCCCCTCTTCGTTGACACCGTACCAAGTCGAGATTTTTCGCTTGATTCAGGTAAACCCCAGTGTCGCTCTTTCCCGCCAGGCACCACCATGGGTGTGAAGCAGCCGTTCAAATGGCACTTCCATAACCAAAATAGGAGGAGACATGGAATACCGGTTTCAACTGAAAGCCCTCGCCCTGGCGGTTGGCAGCGCATTGGTCCTGAGCGCCTGTGGCGGAGGCGGAGACAAGAACAGCAGCATCCAGATGAGCGGCATCGCTGCCGAAGGACTGGCCATTGCCAACAGCACAATCACCATCAAGGACAAGGCGGGCCAAACCCGGACGGCCACCACCGACAGCAATGGCAACTATTCGGTGCAAACCGTCGGCCTGAGCTTTCCGCTGATGCTCCAGGTCACGGGGAGTCAGGGCGTATGGCATGCATTGGTCACCGAAGATGATGCAGGCAAGCCGATCAACATCAACTCGGCTACCAACAGCATTGCCCAGCTTGCCCTGGGGGTCACCTCCGACGCCGCTCTGAAGGCAGCCTTCACTGCCGCCACGTTCAGCCAGGTGAGCGCTGCCAGCGTCGCCAACGCGGACGCCAAGCTGCTCGATGCCCTGGAACTGGAACTGGGCAAGCGCCCGGCGTCACTACGGCATGCCAGGTTCCAGCCCGGCACGGCCAGCATTGACGGCGATGAAACCGACCGCCTGCTGACCCTCGTCGATCTGCGCCCCTCCGGCACCGGCTTCATCTCCTACAATCGGCGACCGGAACGCGTCCGCGCCGACTCCTACAGCATCCAGACATACGACGGAAACAGCGACGACCTCCTGACGGCCGGACTGGGCAAGACCGGGCTTGGCAGCGCCGTCGCCCCAGCTTACGCAAACGCTGCCGCCCCCACCGCGGCTGAATTGCGCCGCAATGCCATTTACAACAACTATCGCGCCCTTGTCGACGCCAACAAACCTACCGGTGGCTATGGCACCTTCTACGGCCCTAACGTCGACATCAATGGCGGCGACACCCTGGGAGAGGGCAAGATCGCCGGCACGGAGGCCATCGCCTACTCGGGCAACGCGGACGGCACGCGCCAAGTCACGGTGATGGTGCAAATTCCCGCAAATTTCAACACCTCCCAGCCCTGTCTGGTGACAGCCACCTCATCCGGCTCACGCGGCATCTATGGCGCCATTGGCACGGCGGGTGAATGGGGCCTGAAACATGGCTGCGCCGTTGCCTATACCGATAAGGGCAGCGGTAACGGCATGCATGATCTGGCGCGGGATACCACCAACCTGATTGATGGCACTGTATCCACCGCCGCCGCTGCCGGCACGCGGGCGCACTTCGTGGCAAATCTCACCAAGGCCCAGCTCGACGCCTTCAACGCCGCCTTCCCCAACCGCATCGCCTACAAGCACGCCCACTCCCAGCAGAACCCGGAAAAGGACTGGGGCCGCAATACCCTGGACGCGGTTGGTTTTGCTTTCTACGTGCTCAACGAAAAGTTTGGCACCGCCGACACCAGTGGCAAAAAGCCCCGCAGCATCCGCCCGGCCAACACGGTGGTCATTGCCTCATCGGTGTCCAACGGGGCCGGAGCGGCACTCCTCGCCGCCGAGCAGGACAGCCTGGGCCTGATTGATGGCGTGGCCGTGGGCGAGCCCCAGATCCAGCCGAAAGACGTAAGCGGCCTTGGCATCAAGCAGGGCAGCGCAACTGTCAGCACCTTCGGCAAGCCATTGATCGACTATTTCACTTACGCCAACCTCTACCAGCCCTGTGCCGCGCTGGCGAGCGCGGCCACCGGCTCGCCAGGCGCTGCTTTCATTGCAGGCTACGCCACGAACCGCTGTACGGCACTCAAGGCCAAAGGACTGCTGACCGGCACAACACTCCAGGCCCAGGCCGACGAGGCGCTCCAAAAGCTGCACGCCTACGGATGGAGCGAGGAACATGACCTGTACCACGCCTCCCACCACGCCTTCGCCACACCGTCGATCGTCGTCACCTACCTCAACACCCTTGGGCGCTTCAGCGTGGCTGACAACGTTTGCGGCTTCAGCTTCGCCAGCACGGTCACCGCGGCCGGCGCCACTCTGGGTAATGTCACCGCCACCAACGCGCTGGTCCAGGCCGGTATCTTCGCGTCGGGCAATGGCGTGCCACCGACGGGCGGCATCAATCTGATTTACAACGATGCCAGCGGCGGCGCCAAACGGGATGTACTTGCAGTATCTCCCTCCACTGGCCTCGCCGACGGTGCCCTGGATGGCGCCCTGTGCGCCCGTTCCCTCGTCACCGGCACCGATGCGGTAACCGGCAGCAAACTGAGTGGTACCCTGCTGGCCCAGTCGGAGCGCGTACGCCAGGGCATCGCGGAAGTGCAGGCATCCGGAATGCTCAACGGCAAACCTACGATCATCGTGTCCGGCCGCTCTGATACGCTGATCCCCGTGAACCACGCAGCCCGGGCCTACTATGGCGCAAACCGGAAATCCGAAGGCTCCACCAGCAAATTGCGCTACTACGAGGTAACCAACGCCCAGCATTTCGATGCCTTCATCGACAACGGACTGCTTGCCGGGTATGACACTAATCTGGTGCCCTTGCACGTTTACTTCAATCGGAGCATGGACATCATGTACGCCCATCTGAAAAACGGCACCGCACTGCCGGACTCTCAGGTGATCCGCACCACGCCTCGTGGTGGCACGGCAGGTTCGGCGCCGGCCCTGACCGCAGGCAATATCCCCCCGATTGCAGCCACTCCGGCCGCAGGAGATGTCATTTCCTACACAGGCGGTACAGTGAGCATTCCCCAATAGCGGGTGCCGCTTAGATGAGACCCCTGGCTCTCCGGAGCCGGGAGTCTCCACTCAGAGCCAACCTGACTCCTTAATCCACGGACCATCCCCTTCCGAGAGGGCCTTCCGGATATAAGGCACAACGGCCTCTGGCAGCGCCTCCAACGGAAACCACCCCAGCGCATCGCATTTGTCAGGCTCGGCAATACGCGGCTCGCCGAACCACACCGCGGCACGGACAAAGAAGTCGATCCGGTTAGTATCCGAACGGCGATGCACCACACCCACGATCGTCACCCCGGCTTCGTCCACAACAAGCCCGAGTTCCTCCGCCATCTCGCGCACAGCCGTCTGGGCCAAAGACTCTCCGTCTTCCACATGACCACCCGGCAGGCTGTAGAGCCCGTCGAAAAAACCCGTTCCAGCTCTGCGCATCAGCAGTATCCGACCGCCACGCTCCAATAGAACGTGGACACCGGTGGGAATTCCAGCGTGACGCATCAATGCTTGCCGGTACTGCCGAAACCCCCGGCGCCCCGCTCACTGGCCGCGAAATCGTCCACCACGTTGAATCCCACCTGCAGTACTGGCACGACCACCAGTTGCGCGATGCGCTCCATCGGTTGCACCGTGAAATGCTCGTGCCCGCGATTCCACACCGACACAAATATCTGCCCTTGATAATCCGAATCGATCAATCCGACCAGATTTCCGAGGACGATGCCATGTTTATGCCCCAGCCCCGAGCGGGGAAGGATCATTGCGGCGAGGCCAGGGTCCGCAAGATGGATGGCCAGCCCCGTCGGCACGAGAGCGGTGTGGCCAGGTGAAAGGTTGATCGGCACGTCAATGCAGGCACGCAAGTCCAGACCGGCTGCGCCTCCGGTTGCGTAGGCCGGCGGCTGAGATCGCAGGCGTTCGTCAAGAATCTTGATATCGATCTGATGCATGGCAATCCAATCGTTCAGGGCTGTGGAGGGATGCAAGCCTGCGACAACAGACCCGCCAGATGGGCCACGATAGTCCGTGCAAGATCGGGCTTGGACGAGCGCGGAAGGGGATGACGGCCGGCATCGTCATATAACACAACTAGGTTGTCGTCCCCGCCTAGTCCATCCTGGACAAGGTTTCCAACAATCAAGGGGAGCTTCTTGGCCTTACGCTTGCCCTCGGCATACTCATCCAGATTCCGGCTCTCGGCAGCGAAGCCGACACAAAAGGGCGGACTCGGCAAGCTGGCCACATCGGCAAGGATGTCCGGATTGGGTGTCAGGGTGATGGACAGCTCGGCGCCCGACTTCTTGATTTTGTGTTCGGCCGCTGCGGCCGGACGATAATCGGCCACGGCCGCCACACCGATGAAAACATCGGCCCCGGGCAGAGCGGCAAACACCGCCTCTCGCATATCCAACGCACTGCGAACGCTCACCCGGTGAACCCCACCCGGCACGGGCAATGCAACAGGGCCGCTGACCAGCACCACCTCCGCTCCCGCCTGGGCACACGCCCGGGCCAAGCTATACGCCATTTTCCCGGAACTTGAATTGGTGATGCCTCGCACAGGGTCAATGGCCTCAAAGGTTGGCCCGGCCGTCATCACCACGCGTCGCCCGGCAAGCAGACAAGGCTGAAAATACCCGATCACCGCCTCGCAGAGCTCTTCGGGCTCCAGCATGCGTCCCAGCCCGACTTCACCACAGGCCTGCTCGCCCGCCGCCGGTCCGAAGAGGGTCGCCCCGTCGGAACTCAGTTGCGCGACGTTGCGCCGGGTGGCAGGGTGCTCCCACATCTGCCGGTTCATTGCTGGCGCCACAAGCAAGGGGCAGTCCCGCGCCAGACACAGCGTGGTGAGCAGATCGTCGGCAAGGCCGTGGGCCAGTTTGGCCATCACATCCGCCGATGCCGGCGCAATCAGGATCGCGTCGGCATCGCGGGTGAGGTCGATGTGCGCCATGTTGTTCTCCATGCGGGGATCCCACAGATCGCTCCACACCCGATTGCCGGAAAGGGCCTGAAAGGTGACAGCCGTGACAAAGCGCGCACCGCCCTCCGTCAATACAACATGAACATCCGCCCCGGCCTTGCCCAGAAGGCGCACCAACTCAGCCGCCTTGTAGGCCGCCACACCACCCGTCACACCCAACACCAGTTTCCTGCCCTTGAGCTCACTCATGCCAATGGTATTATCCAAATCCTTCAGAAGTTGGAATTGTACACGCCATGGCAATCACCGACTGGCCTGCCGACGAACGCCCGCGGGAGCGCCTTCTTGCCCTCGGAGCCAGCGCCCTTTCCGACGCCGAACTGCTGGCGCTGTTCCTGCGGGTTGGCATTCGGGGGAAAAGCGCTGTCGATCTCGCCCGCGACCTCCTTTGTCACTTTGGCGGCCTGTCACCCCTGTGCGCAGCGTCGGCTTCCGCCTTCTCGGCCATTCCCGGTATGGGCCCCGCAAAATACGCGCAACTGCAAGCCGTCCTCGAACTGGCACGTCGAGCGCTTGGAGAGGAAATGGCCCACCGCGATGTGCTCGACTCGCCCCGCGCCGTGCGTGACTGGCTGCGCCTCAAGCTGGCGCAACTTCCCCACGAGGTTTTCATGGTCCTGCTCCTCGATGCCCAGAACCGCGTAATGGACGGCATCGAACTCTTTCGCGGCACCCTCGCCCAAACATCCGTCTACCCTCGGGAAGTCGTCAAGCTCGTCCTTGAACGCAATGCAGCCGCCGTAATTTTCGCCCACAACCATCCCTCGGGAGTCGGCGAACCGAGCGTTGCTGACCAATCGCTGACAAAGAACCTCATCCAAGCCCTTGCTCTGGTGGATGTGCGAGTCCTGGACCACTTCATTGTGGCAGGCAATGCCGCCCCGGTTTCCTTTGCGGAACGAGGCCTGCTCTAGGTTCCAAACGCACCCCGGCAGCTGATCGCGACATGAAACGCACCAAGGTATTGATTCATGCGAACTTCGTCGCTTATAATCGAGAGTCTTATCGAATCAAAAACCAGTTTGGAGCAACAAATGGCTCGCGTTTGCCAAGTGACCGGAAAAGCACCGATGGTGGGTAACAACGTTTCCCACGCGAACAACAAAACCAAGCGCCGCTTCCTGCCGAACCTGCAGAATCGCAAGTTCTGGAGCGAAGCCGAGAATCGCTGGGTGCGCCTGCGCGTATCCAA
>JAEUNV010000675.1 GCA_016790385.1 Zoogloea sp. | reverse complement strand
TCCGGCGATTCGCCGTGCTTGATTCCGCCTTGCGGAAACTGCCAGGAATGTTCTCGTATCCGTTTGCCCCAGAAAACTTCGTTGCGCGCATTCACCAGAATGATGCCGACGTTAGGCCTGTAGCCTTCACGGTCGAGCATGTTGCAACCTTTAATTCATGAACTGGCCGGAATTCTTCCACATTTCACCCTGTCGCGAAAGAACAACGCCCCGATTCGGTGCGTCACACGACAAGCGCAGCCAGTCAGCCCAGTGCACGGTAAAATTATAGGCTGTACTTTCAACGGATCCGGTCCATGCGTGCCTCCCAGTTCTTTCTTTCGACCCTCAAGGAAGCCCCGTCCGACGCCGAAGTCATCAGTCACAAGCTCATGATGCGGGCGGGCCTGATCAAACGGCTCGCGGGCGGTATCTATACCTGGATGCCTCTCGGCCTCCGTGCCCTGCGCAAGGTTGAGGCGATCGTGAAGGAAGAGATGAATCGCGCCGGAGCCATCGAGTTGCTGATGCCTGCGGTGCAACCCGCCGAACTCTGGCAGGAATCCGGGCGCTGGGATTTCTACGGCCCGGAACTGCTGCGTTTCAAGGACCGTCACGACCGGGATTTTGTCATTGGCCCGACCCACGAGGAGGTCATCACCGATGTTGTTCGCCGTGATCTGAGGAGCTACCGGCAACTGCCCAAGCACTTCTATCAGGTGCAGATGAAGTTCCGTGACGAGATCCGGCCGCGCTTTGGAGTCATGCGCGGACGTGAGTTCCTGATGAAAGACGGCTATTCCTTCCACAGCTCCTTCGAGGATCTGCAGCGGGAGTACCGCAACATGTACGATACCTACCATCGCATCTTCAACCGCCTCGGCCTGAAGTTCCGTGCGGTGGCCGCCGACACCGGCTCCATTGGAGGCACGGGCTCCCATGAATTCCACGTCATAGCAGAAACAGGCGAAGACGACATTGCCTACTGCCCAACATCCGACTACGCCGCCAACGTGGAGCTCGCCGAAGCGCTGGCGCCCACCACGCTGCGCCCGGCCGCAACAGCGGCACTTTCCAAAGTGCACACACCGGGTGTCAAGACCATCGACGAGCTGGCGGCCTTTCTCAAGGTGCCTGCCACTCAAACCGTCAAGGCTATCGTCGTAGATGGTGACGACAGCACAGGCAGCAAACCCGTACTGCTGCTTCTGCGTGGCGACCACGAACTGAACGAAGTCAAGGCTCAGAAGATCGCTGGCGTGAAGAATCCGCTGACCTTCGCCTCCCCAGCAGCCATTATTGCCGCGTTTGGTGCCAACGCAGGTTCACTGGGCCCGGTCGGCTTCAAGGGTCGCGTGGTAATTGACCGCAGCGTCGCCGTCATGGCCGACTTCATCACCGGGGCCAACGAGGACGACCATCACTACACCGGCGTGAACATTGGTCGCGACTTCCCTGAGGCCGAAGTGGCCGACCTGCGCAATGTGGTGGCGGGCGACCCTTCACCCGACGGACAGGGTGCCCTGGAGATCTGCCGCGGCATCGAAGTCGGGCACATCTTCCAGCTCCGCACCAAATATGCTGAAGCGCTCAACTGCAAGTTCCTCAACGAGCAGGGCAAGGAACAGATCATGGAAATGGGCTGCTACGGAATCGGCGTATCGCGCATTCTCGGCGCGGCCATCGAACAGAACAACGATGCTCGGGGCATCATCTGGCCCGACGCGATCGCCCCGTTCCAAGTCGCCATCGTTCCTATGGGGTACGCCAAGTCAGATACCGTTCGCGAAGCCGCCAACACACTCTACGCGGAGCTTATTGGCGCGGGCATCGATGCCTTCCTTGACGACCGGGACGAGCGCCCTGGCTCTCTGCTGGCTGATAATGAGCTGATCGGCACCCCGCATCGCGTCGTCATTGGCGAGCGTGGCTTAAAGGAAGGCGTGGTCGAGTACCAGGGGCGTCGCGATACAGAAGCCACCAAACTGGCCGTTGACGATGTGAGCAAGCTCGTCATTCGCAAACTGAAGGGCTGACCCATGCCTGCATTGCAACGCACCCTGTCCTCCTTCCTCCTTACCCTGTCGTTAGGGGGAATGACGGTGGGCGCCTGGGCCGGCAATCAGCAGTATCAGCCCCTTGCCGCAAGCGTGCAGGCAGCCCTGCACGCTGCGGTGGCTGATCAGGCGCCCCTTGACGCGAGTTTTCAGCGCTCGGCGGAGCGGGCACGCTGGCTATCCGAGATGTCGCAGCGCCTTGCCAAGCGTATACCCGATGAAACCTATCGTTCGGAACTGCTGCGCGCGGTGCACTATGAAGCCAGCCGGGCGGGCCTTGACCCACAGCTCGTGCTCGGCTTAATCCAGGTGGAAAGCGGCTTCAAGAAATATGCCGTTTCTTCGGTCGGCGCCCGTGGCTACATGCAGGTGATGCCTTTCTGGGCGCGTCTCATCGGCGCCGAAGACACCAACCTGTTTCACATGCGCACCAACCTGCGCTTTGGATGCACAATCCTGCGACATTACCTGGACATCGAAAAGGGTGATCTTTTCCGCGCGCTGGGTCGCTATAACGGGAGTCTGGGCAAGCCGGAGTATCCAAACATGGTTCGTGCCGCCTGGGAACACAACTGGTCCTATCCCAACTACCGTCTGGCCCAAAACCCCTGAGCCAAGGTCGTATCAGATAGGGGCGGTCAGCTATCCTGACCGTTCCCCTCCCACACCACCCGGCAGGCCCCCCTTTTGTGCGTTCAGGCGCTGGAACTCACCCCACGATGATCCCGCCACCCAGACACACCCGACTTTCGTAGATCACGACACTCTGCCCCGGCGTCACCGCCCACTGGGGCTGGGCAAAGGCAATCTCGGCGCGCCCATCCACCAGCACATCAATCTCGCAGGGGGCATCCGGTGTGCGATAGCGCGGCTTGGCCGTGTATACCCAATGGGTACGCGGATCACGACCCGAGATCCAGGACAGGTCCGCGGCTACCATCCTGTCCTTGAGCAAGGCAGGATGATCATGCCCTTGCACAACGTACAGAACATTGCTGGCGACATCCTTGACCGCCGCATACCAAGCTTCGTGGTCCCCCGCGTCATCTTGATTGCCTTTGATGCCACCAATCTGCAGGCCCTTGCGCTGACCGATGGTGTGATGCATCAAGCCCTGATGCTGGCCGATGACCTTGTTGCCCTCCAGCGTGCGGATCTCACCCGGTCGAGCGGGCAGGTAGCGGGAAAGAAACTCCCGGAAAGGGCGCTCACCGATGAAGCAGATACCCGTGGAGTCCTTCTTGGCATGCACATGTAAACCGGCAGCCTCCGCCATCTTGCGCACGTCGCGCTTATAGAGGTGACCAATGGGGAACAGGGTTCTGGATAGCTGAGCTTGATTCAGACGGTACAGGAAGTAGCTCTGATCCTTGGTGCCGTCTTCGGCCTTAAGGAGCTGGTATTCCGTGCGCCCGTCATTGGTCCATTCGCGCACCTGTGCATAGTGACCCGTGGCAATGCGGTCCGCTCCAAGGGCCAGGGCGTGATCCAGGAAGGCCCTGAACTTGATCTCCGAATTACACAGGATGTCGGGATTTGGTGTGCGTCCCGCTTCGTACTCGTGCAGGAAGTCGGCAAACACGCGGTCCTTGTACTCCTTCGAGAAATTCACCACCTCCAGTTCAATGCCCAGCATGTCAGCCACAGACACGACATCGACCAAGTCCTCCCGAGTTGAGCAGTATTCGCTGTCGTCGTCGTCCTCCCAGTTCTTCATGAACAAGCCGACCACTTCATAGCCCTGCTGCTTCAGCAGCAATGCCGCCACAGACGAATCCACTCCGCCGGACATACCGACAACAACCTTTTGCTTACGAGACATTCGGTCCCTCTCCATCCAGCCATTCTTCCAGGGGTAACACCACGGCCGGATCGCCATGCTCCCCAAACCACGAATCCACCACAAACCTTGCGCCGGCTTCCGGCGCCTCACTACCGACATCACGAATCACTGCCGAAAAATGCTGGGTCACCAACCAGCGCACCCTGCGCCGAATCGGCTCAACACCGTGAAAACGCAACATCCCTCGGCCTTCCATCATTCTCAGGAATCCGGTCGTCGTCTCGGCGTGATCGATGCAATCCATCATTCCGTGGGCACCATCATCAAGAAAATCGCCAGGGCGGTCGGCGCTAATCGGCGACTGCTCTCCAGCCCACAGATACAGCTGGCCGACCACGCGAGAGAGGATTGCCCTTTCGGCTACGGGCGTATCCGCCAGCTTCATACGTCCCGCCAGTTCCGCTAATCTGGCTTCCGAAAACGTCACCTCCTGCCGAGCCACGCACCCGTAATTGAAACAGACCGTGACCTGCTCCTCGGCCAAGGCGATGCCCGCCCACAAAAGCACTCCCGCAAGGCCGAATTTCATGACACATCGTAATGGCGGATCAGCTCCAGTGGATATCGACACCCGGCGAGGTAGTCCTCACAGCACTGGAGGATCAGGGGGCTGCGGTGGCGCGGCCGGGTCACCTTCAGTTCGTCAAGCGTCATCCACACAGTGCGCACGATACCCACATCAAGCGGGCGCTCCAGATCGAAACCACCCAGCTCGCCGCCAAAGGCAAAACGCAGATAGGTCACATCACCCGTCGGCCGTGGCCACTGATAGATTCCCACCAGGAAAGACGGGCGGAATACGTGGGCAGTTTCCTCCAGCGCCTCACGTGCGACAGCGGCAAGCAAAGATTCGCCCCGCTCGAGATGACCGGCAGGCTGGTTGAAACGCAAACCATCCTCGGTCTCTTCCTCCACCAACAGGAAGCGACCGTCGCGCTCCACCACGGCAGCCACGGTGACATTCGGTTTCCAGCTTCTCATGACGATACGGCAGACAAAGGATGCATTTTACCCCCTTCCCAGCGAAGGACCGCAGCCGGCAGGATTGAGCTAGAATCGGGGGTTTGAATTCACTGTTTCAGCTGGAGATACCCATAATGTCAATGGCAGACCGCGACGGTTTCATCTGGTACGACGGCAAGCTCGTGCCGTGGCGCGAAGCGACCACCCACGTGCTCACCCACTCCCTTCACTACGGCCTGTCCGTGTTCGAGGG
>JAEUNV010000624.1 GCA_016790385.1 Zoogloea sp. | reverse complement strand
CGATCTCTCGGGCAATGGGCTCTCGTCTCTGCCGGATGATCTGCCGCAGCTCCACCGGCTGCGCATCCTGTTCTGCTCCGGCAACCCTTTCCAGGAGCTTCCCGAGGTGCTCGGGCGCTGCCCGGCTTTGGAAATGGTGGGCTTCAAGTCCTGCCAGATCATGTCGGTGCCGGCGGCGTCGCTGCCACCCCGGCTGCGCTGGCTCATCCTCACGGACAATCAGGTTGAGGCGCTGCCGGCCACCATAGGGCGCTGTGGCCGGCTTCAGAAACTCATGCTTGCGGGCAACCGTCTGCGCAGCCTGCCATCGGAACTGGCCGCGTGCAGCCGGCTGGAACTGCTGCGGATCGCCGCCAATCAGCTCACCGAGCTGCCCGACTGGCTGTTGCGTCTGCCACGCCTGTCATGGCTGGCCTATGCCGGCAATCCCTTGTGCGGATCGGACGACGGGGTCGGGCGGTCGGCGCGGGCCGCAAGCCCCATCCCCTGGCGGAGCCTGGCGTTGCAGGATGTGCTGGGCGAGGGGGCTTCCGGGGTGATCCATCGCGCGATCCGGCACGATGGGGCCGACTGCAAAAATGTCGCGGTGAAGCTGTTCAAGGGGGCGGTGACCAGCGACGGGCTGCCGCTCAACGAAATGGCCGTGTGTCTGGGGGCGGGGGAACATCCGAATCTGATTCCCGTGCTGGGCCGGATTGCCGATCATCCGGCCCAGGCGCACGGCTTGGTGATGGACTTGATCGACGCGCGCTTTCGCAGCCTCGCCGGGCCGCCCAGTTTCGAGTCGTGCACGCGCGACGTGTACGCCCCGGAGGCCCTGTTTGCTCCGGGTGTGGCCCTGCGCATTGCCCGGGGGATTGCCTCGGTGGCCCGCCACCTGCACGCCCGGGGCATCAACCATGGTGATCTGTACGCCCACAATATCCTGCACTGCGGTGAGGGGGTGGCCGTGCTCGGCGATTTCGGTGCAGCTTCCTTCCATCCTCCCGGTGGTCCCGAGGTGGCGGAGGCCTTGCAGCGCATGGAGGTGCGGGCCTTCGGATGCCTGCTGGAGGAACTGCTCGAGCGCTGCACGGACTGGCCGGGGAGTGAGCTGAGGGCGGCCCTGGCAAACCTTCAGGCTCGCTGCGTCGCCCCCGACCCCGATTCCCGCCCGTTGTTTGCGGAAATCGAACGGACCCTCGCCGGGTTTCGGGAGGCCGTGTGAAAGCGGCCTTCCTGCTGTGGGTCCGTCAGCGCCTCTCGGGCCGCAAGGCGCTCACGGAGATCGAGCGCGCCAGCATGCTCATCAACGCCATCGACCGGGGTGGCATCCCCCTCAACCCCGCGCGAGTCAATGCGATTGCCCGGGATCTGGGGCTGGAGGTGTCGAGGAAGGCACCGGTGGAGGAAACGGTGGAGCGGATCAGGGGATGTCTGGCGCGGCACCGGGAGTGGGAGTAGCGAGGCGCAGACGTGTAGGTGTCCGCTGTTTGCATGGGGCTGCACCCTAAGCGATTCCGAACCATTGAAGCTGTCGCAGAGCGAAAGCTGCAAATGCTCGATGCCGCCGAAGAACTGATGGACCTGCGCTCTCCACCGGGCAACCGTCTCGAAGCGCTCACCGGGGACCGAGCTGGGCAGCACAGCATTCGCATCAACGACCAGTGGCGCGTTTGCTTTGTTTGGACGGCTACAGGGCCGGAAGGTGTGGAA
This sequence comes from Zoogloea sp., assembly GCA_016790385.1. GTDB lineage: Bacteria > Pseudomonadota > Gammaproteobacteria > Burkholderiales > Rhodocyclaceae > Zoogloea. Next base: position 240 of record JAEUNV010000624.1, on the reverse strand, counting down.
ATCGTGGACTACCACTGGAGGACTTCTGAGCCGGCCCCGATTTTTCTATGGAAGCGCCGATTTAATCGACGTTTCCCTAAGGTGCCTTTGGCATTTGGATGGCCCTATTTTCAAGGACGTGCCTGCGGTGCCCTAAAGCCAAATCCAGTTGATAAGCAACGCGGCCAAGGCGCCGATTAAGCCGAGCGCCATAAGCACGACGCTAAGACAGCCAGCCATAATCTGCCTTTCAACAGGGTC
>JAEUNV010000578.1 GCA_016790385.1 Zoogloea sp. | reverse complement strand
CAACCTGATCGGCGCCTCCAGCGGTTTTCGCGGCGCCTTCGATCTGGTGAGCAAGGCCGCCGCCAGCCCCATCACGGTGCTCCTGCTCGGCGAAACCGGCGTGGGCAAGGAGATGTTCGCCCGCTGGCTCCACGACCATGGCAACCGGGCCGACCAGCCCTTCGTGGCGGTCAATTGCGCGGCGATTCCCCACGACCTGATCGAATCCGAACTCTTCGGCGTGCAGAAGGGCGCCTATACCGGCGCCCAGGCTTCCCGGCCGGGGCGCTTCGAGCGCGCCCACGGGGGCACCTTGTTCCTGGACGAAGTGGGCGATCTGTCACCTGCTGCCCAGGTCAAGCTGTTGCGGGTGCTCCAGACCGGCGAGGTGGAGCGCCTGGGCGACGAGCAGACCCGCAAGATCGATGTGCGCCTGGTGGCCGCCACCAATGTCGATCTGCAACAGGCCATCGCGGCCGGCCGCTTCCGCGCCGACCTGTATTACCGCCTTGCCACCTATCCGGTGGTGATCCCGCCCCTGCGCGAGCGGCGCAGCGACATTCCGCTGCTGGCCGCGTCCCTGGTGGAGAAATATGAGGCTTCGTATCACAAGAAGCTCCAGGGCATCAGCGACCGGGCCATGCAGGCGCTGATGGCCTATCCCTGGCCGGGCAACGTGCGCGAGCTGCAAAACCTCATCGAGCGCGGCGTGCTGCTGGCGCCCAACGGTGGGCTGATCGAGATCGACCACCTCTTTGCCGGCGGCGCCCCGGCCCAAGCCCCGGGCGCCGAAGTGAACCGGGCCGGCCAGGTGGGTCATGCCGGCGACGCCAGCCGTCAGCGGCTGTACGAAGCCATTCTCCAGGACGGTTTCAACCTGGAGCAGCACGAAGCCCGCCTGCTGGAGCTCGCCGTGCTGCGGGCCGGCGGCAACCTGACCCATGCCGCCAGGCTGCTGGGCATCACCCGGCGGCAACTGGCGTATCGCCTGAAGCAGGGCGTGGAAGGCTAGGGCGCTTTGAGCACGGGGGGCGCCGCCCCCATCAGGCCAGGACGCCGCTCCGGCCGCCAGCCGGCGGAGCGGCCGCCGGCCATCAACGATTCACATCCACCACCACCCGCCCGCGCACGCTTCCGGCGAGGAGCTGATGCGCGAGGGGGATGGCTTCGTCGAGTCCGACCACGCGACTGATTGCGCCGAGCTTGTCGATATCCAGGTCGGTGCCCAGCCGCTGCCACGCGATCATACGCTCCGCCCGGGGGCACATCACGCTATCCACGCCGGCAAGGGTGACGCCACGCAGGATGAACGGGGCCACGGTGGAAGGGAAGTCCATGCCGCCGGCGAGGCCACAGGCGGTCACCACGCCACGGTACCGGGTCGATGCGCAGATATTTGCCAGGGTATGGCTGCCCACCACATCCACCGCACCGGCCCAGCGCTCCTTGCTCAGCGGTTTGCCCGGAGCGGAAAATTGCGACCTTTCGAGGATCTCGACGGCGCCCAGTTGCTTGAGGTAATCGGCATCGTCGGGGCGTCCGGTTACGGCCACCACGGTGTAGCCGAGCTTCGACAGGACGGCGATGGCGACGCTGCCCACGCCGCCGGCGGCACCCGTGACCACGATCTCACCGTCGCCGGGCTTCACTCCATGGCGCTCCAGGGCGAGCACGCAGAGCATGGCGGTGTAGCCCGCGGTACCGATCGACATGGCTTGCTGCGGCGTGAATCGGGCGGGCAGGGGAACCAGCCAGTCGCCATTGAGCCTGGCCTTCTGGGCGAGCCCGCCCCAATGGCCTTCACCCACGCCCCAGCCGTTCAACACCACGGCATCGCCGGCCTTGTAGTCGGGATGGGCGCTTTCCTCCACCACCCCCGCGAGGTCGATGCCCGGAACCATCGGGAACTTGCGGACCACCGGCCCTTTGCCGGTGATGGCCAGGCCATCCTTGTAGTTCAGCGTCGAGAAGCCGACGCGCACCGTCACATTGCCGTCGGGCAGCTGAGCGTCATCAATGTCTTTCACATTGGCGCGATAACCCGATTCGTCCTTCTCGATCAAGATGCCTTTGAACACGGTGGTCTCCTCAAAAAATAGACTGATCGTCTAGTTAACTGCAAAAAAATCAGGCCGGCTTCAGGCGCGCAAAAAAGAAGCCGGCAAACAGGTCCAGCGGGCGAGCCGAGCGCTCCAACTTTGCTCGCAGCACGGCGCCTTCCCAGCCAATCCAGAAAAAGGCTGCCAGCTCACGGGGGCTTTCGTCCGGGGCGAGTTCGCCCTTTTCCTGGGCTTCCATCAGGCACGTCGAAAAGCGGTCCTGCCAATCCTCGAAGGTCTCCCTGAGTTTCAGCCGAAAGCTCTCGGGCAAGGCCCCCATCTCCTGCCCGAGGTTGCCGATCAGACACCCCCTGCAAAACCCGTGACGGGCCATGCCGTCTTTTGCGTCGTCCACGAAGGCATGCAGGCGGGCCAGGGGCGCGAGCGATGGATTGCGCAGATGCCCG
>JAEUNV010000571.1 GCA_016790385.1 Zoogloea sp. | reverse complement strand
GATCTTCTTTACTTACGCGTTGGTGAACATGGGCATGGTGAGCGGAATTCTCCCCGTTGTCGGGGTCCCGTTACCCTTCGTCAGTTACGGTGGCACTGCACTCGTTACCCTGTGTCTGGGTGTCGGCATGCTCATGAGCATCCAGCGACATCGGCGCCGGGTTGGCACCTGAACCTGCGCGCGCCTGGCGCGCGCCCGAACAGGAAAGAGCGTCATGTACCCTGTAGCGAAGCACTCGCGAGCCGGTTTGCGGCTTGTCATCCTGTGTCGTGCCCTCATGCTGGCATCCAGCGCCACCGTGGCCTGTGCCCATGCCGCAGAGGCTCCGGACGCGATCGAAACGGTGTTCCAGGGCAGCCTCAAGCCCGGGACGTCCAAGCAGGTCTTCGGTAGTCCGTTCCGCTACGACGAGCCCGATGAAGGCGACGGCGACGACGACGCACCTGCGTCGGCCCCCCTGCAGGCGCCACACTTCGAAAAAGGTGACTATGCCCTGGGACAGGGTGTTGCCCTTGGCAATAGTGGCAGTTCTTTCCGTCAGAAGGGTGTCGCCAGCTGGTATGGCAAGCCTTTTCATGGCCGCAGGACGTCCAGCGGTGACAGCTTCGACATGTATGCCATGACGGCGGCCCACCCCAGTCTGCCCATTCCCAGCTACGTGCGGGTGACTAATCTCGCAAACGGGCGTTCTGCGGTCGTTCGCATCAATGATCGTGGCCCCTTCCATCCTGGACGGATCATTGACCTTTCCTACGCCGCGGCCTACAAGCTCGGTTTTGTCGATAACGGGCACGCCAGCGTCGAAGTGGCGCTGATGCTGCCTGAAGGGGTGGCCATGGTGCAGCCGGCGCGCAGCGTGCCGCCAATCCGCCGTCGGGCCGCCGCCGTCCCGCCCGCGCAGCTCGCGGCGACCCCCGCTCGCCCTGGGCCGGTTGCTGCGGTCAGCGAGAGTGCCGCCCGGTCTTCGGAGGCGTCGCCGCCTGCCGCCACTGTGTCGTCTCCGCAAGTCACCACGCCGGTGGCGGTCGCTCCTGTTGCCGTCACGCCACCTGCGGCCCGAACTGGAGAGCCGATCTTCCTACAGCTGGGCGCCTTTGCCAGTTTGGTGAATGCCGAGCATTTCAAGGGCTTCGTCGAGCATGAGTTGCAATGGCTCAAGTCGTCGGTCTCTGTGCTGGCCAGCGAGGGCAAGTACCGTCTTCAACTCGGCCCCTTCACCTCGGCAACCGAAGCAAGAGCCATTGCCGAACGTGTTGCGTCCACGCTGAAACTGCGTCCGATAGTCAAGAGTCGGGACTGAGTGACGCGCGTCACTGCCCCGGAGTGTCTTTCGGGGCTTCGGTGGCGGTCGGTTTTCCCTAGACTGTGAACCTCACGGGTCGTGCGGAAGCCTACTGTCGGTTCTTTCTGTTTGCGGCCTGTTTGAAACCGGGAGTTTTCACCATGGCCACCGCGTTCATCCCCCGATGCTCCAACTTGTGCCCCTTTTGTTCTGAGGCTGCGTCTCGGGATACGTCCTGCTCCGAAGCTGACTTCGAGGCCATTCCCGACGAGATTGATCTGCTTCAGGTGATGCAGGCGAGTATTAAGGGCGGCTGCAATCAACGACTTCCGGCCTGGACGTGCCGCTCCTTCCAATAAGAGAGTGCGTCTGAAAGCATTAAGGGAGCCATGACGGCTCCCTTAATGCTTTCAGACGCGGGATACGCTCACGGCGGGGTGCAGCCGGGGGGGTACCAGATCTTTATCGGGTAGCCCCCCGCCCAGACGAGGTAGTAGCCCTCGCAGGGCATGCCGGCGGCCTTGGGTTCGGGGCCCCCAGCCTCACTTGCGCTGGCAGCCTTGGCTGCCGAGCCGGACTGGCATTCCGCCAACTTGCTTTTCTTAGCCCCCGGCGCCGTGCCGTGGGACATCACACAGGGGGACAGGGGCTTGCCTTTGGCGTCGAGGGGAATGACCTCGCCGTTCTTGCCGAAAACGATGGCTCCGGAGATGTCACCCGGAGCAATGACGCCCCGGGTGAGACGGTCCAGGCCACCTGCCGCATGGGCGGGGACGTTGAGTAGTGTGCCGGCCAGAAGGCCGACGGTCAGCAGAGCGGATCGCAGTGTGTGCTGGCGTTGCAGCATGGAAAAGACCTCCGGTCGTGAGATTGAGGGGTCAGAACCGCAACTGGCCCTGCACGATCAGGGTGCGCTGCGGGTAGAACAGCGAGACTCTTGGGGCACCGTTGAGATCCGTGTTGTGGAAACGGAAATCCCGGTCGAATATATTATAAACGCCTAGGCTCGCACTTAGACGCTGCGGCATCAGAGGCAAGGAGAGGCGCAGGTTGGTTACCGTGAAGGTCGAGTGCGCATCGGATTCCGCGCCATTGCCGGCGATCTGGCTGGCTCGTTGACGTACCATCCAGTGCTCCATCAGGGCGTCTACCTGGCCGGCTTTCAGCCACAGGCGCAGGGGCAGCAGGTCGGTATCGACCTTCCAGGGCGTGTCACGTACCAGGTTGTTGTCGCCCTCGTAACGGATGTTCTCGTGGCGCCATTCGGCGCTGAGCATGGCGTGACGGCCGAAGGGCAGAGCCAGATGGGCCCGGTGCAGACGCTCCTTCCAGTCTTCCAGGTGGTAGGTGATGCGGGCGCCCGGATCAACCGTGGGTGCATCGAGCCAGCGCCACGAGGCTTCCAGCCCGCCACTCAAACCATTGCTCAGATTCCGTTCCATCGCCACCGCAGCCCGGCGCCAGCGGGTGCCTGAGATGTCGTCAAAAATCTGGTTGAAGCCGGCAAACTGCGTGGGCGCCAGATTTTCAGCGTCATAGCGGGAGCCGGACACACCCTGGAAGATCGCGGCCCGCAGGGAGGTGCCAACGGAGGGCCGGAGGACCGCGCCGAGTTTGCCGTTGATACGCTCGGCCTGGCTGCGGCCCGGGTCTTCGAAACGCACGTAGTCGGCACCGCCATGCACCGTCAGGACCGGGTTGAGGCGCCACTGGGCATAGCCGAAGGCGGTGTCGCGATCCGTCTTGATCGGGCGAGTCGGCAGTTTGATCGTATCGAGCACCATGTTCGGGTCGGCGCTCAGGGCAGCAGTGGCACCGATGTCCTGCGTGCCCGACAGACGGGCGAAGGTGACGCCCGCGCCGAGGCCGAGGCTCTCCCGTTGGCGGGTGTACAGGGCCGACAGACCGCGGCTGCGCTGCTGCGTCAGCACTTCGCTATTGATGTCCAGCTCAAGGCCGTATCCCATGCTGTTGAACTGAAAATAATCCTTTTGCAGTTCCCGGAAGCGCTGGGTATTGGCTTCCACGAGGATCTCGTCACCCTCGCCCAGTTCGTGGCGCAGGGCAACGCGGCCCAGGTCGCTGAGATTTCGGTGCAGGAGGGTGGTGGCCTGGCCATCGAACAGGTTACGGTATTGGGTGCCGCCGTAACGTTCGGTGTGGCGGGCCTCGGCCAGCAGGGTGGAGCCTGGCGCGAGCTGGACGCGGGCGTCAAGGCGGCTGCCGGCCAGATGGGTGTCGGCAATGGCATCGGTGAGACCGGCGTAGCGGTAGTCGAAGCTGCCGAAGGAAAGCTGGCCTTGTTCCCAGGAGTGGGATAGGAGCGCACTGGCGGCCATCGCGCCATGACTGCCTCCGCCCAGGGTGGCGGCGAAGCGGGTGGGTTTGCGCTCGAAAAACGCGGTGGCCTCGTCGGGCGACACGGACCG
>JAEUNV010000560.1 GCA_016790385.1 Zoogloea sp. | reverse complement strand
GTCGAGGACACCGACCTGCCCGGCAACGTCTTCCAGGGCCAGATCAACGAGGCCAACCAGCGCGCCTTCTACCAGCGCTGGCTCGACCTGATGAAGTCCGAGAGCTGGAAAAACGTGCCCCAACGTGACGTGCCGAAGATGAAGGAGGGTGTATGAACGCCAAGACCGCCATGCCCGAGATCGGGGTGGATGCCGAGACCCAGCGCCGGGTTGAACAATTCCTGTACCGGGAGGCCCGCCTGCTCGACAACGAGCGCTGGGACGACTGGCTGGCCCTGATGGCCGAAGACATCCACTACTGGATGCCCACCATGGAAAACCGCCGTCGCGCCGACAAGAACGGCACTTACGCGGTGGACCGGGGCGCCCTCTACAACGACAACCTGCTCGACCTGACCCGTCGCGTCACCCGCTTCAAGCAGCCCACCGCCTGGGCCGAAGACCCGGCCACCCGGCATGCCCACGTGGTCGCCGGCATCGAGGTGTACCAGGGCGAGGCCCCCGGCGAGTTCATCGTGCATAGCACTTTCGTCAACTACCGCAGCCGTGTCGAGAAGGACAACGACCTGCTGGTGGGGCGTCGCGAGGACGTGCTGCGTGCCGATGGCGACAGCTTCAAGCTGGTCCGTCGCAAGATCATCATCACCCAGTCGGTGCTGATGGCCAAGAACCTCAACACCTTCCTCTGAGGCACGAGCATGGGCTGGCTCAATGGCTACGTGGCATTGGTGACGGGAGGCGGCTCGGGTATCGGCCGCGCCATCGTCAAGCGCTACATCGCGGAGGGGTGCGCGGGTGTGGGGGTCATGGTGCGCAGCCATGAGCAGGCCGAAAGCCTGGTCGCCGAGTTTGGCGACCAGGTGGTCACCAGCCTCGGCGACGTGCGCTCAGGCTGGGACAACCAGGCCGCGGTGGACGCCACCGTGGCCCGCTTCGGCAAGCTCGACACCCTGGTGGGCAATGCCGGCGTGTGGGACTTCTTCACCCGCCTCGAGAAGATGAGCCTCGACGAACTGGACGAGAGCTTTGACGAGATCTTCGGCGTCAATGTGAAGGGCTATGTGCTGGCGGCCCGCGCCGCGGCGGCCGCCCTGCGCGAGAGCAAGGGCAGCATGATCTTCACCCTGTCCAACTCGGCCTTCTATGCCGGCGGCGGCGGCCCTCTTTACGTGGCCTCCAAGCACGCCGGGCTGGGGCTGATCAAACAACTGGCCTACGAATTCGCCCCCGACGTGCGGGTGAACGGCGTTGCGCCGGGGGGCACGGTCACGCCCCTGCGCGGCCCGGAAAGCCTGGGCAAGGGTGAGCGGCGCCTGTCGGAGATCCCCAACTTCCAGGAGAACGTCGCCAACTCGATGCCCCTGAAGATGATCGCCCAGCCCGAGGACCACGCCGGCCACTACGTGCTGCTGGCCTCCCGGGAAAACAGCCGGGCCACCACCGCCACGGTGATCCAGAGCGACGGCGGCTGGGAGATACGACCCATGCGATGAGCCTGCCCCGCCCGCGCCAAAAAACATAAGAAACGACGCACCAAAGAGCATCCAACGGAGGAAGAAATGAGCTTCACGCGTAGCCTGACTGCGCCGCAGCAGGACTTTGTCGACATCATGGGCCGCAGCACCCT
>JAEUNV010000500.1 GCA_016790385.1 Zoogloea sp. | reverse complement strand
TGCACGTCCAACCTGTTCCTGATCGACGGTGTTGGCCATCAGGCTTTCGGTAAAGCGCTCGATGTCCTTGAAAGGAACGGCGTTGTAGGTGCGCTCGGCGCGGGCCAGTTCTCCATACACGTCGAACATCAGGCGTGGCGCAGTGCCGTTATCACCGCCAATGGCGCTGATGGCAATGCGCTGCCAGAGGCCATCTTCCACCGTCGCAGTGGCTCTGCGGCGGTGCCCCGTGTGCGGCCGGATGGCGGCGTCGACGAAGAAGGCGCGGGCCAGCTCGGTGTCCACGTCCACCGTGTCGCGCGCCGAGCGCAGGGCGTGGATGGCCTTGTCTTCCAGAACCTCGATGAAGTCCAGGCGGTCAAGCCTGATCTGGCTCGCCAGGCCGGCACGCTCCAGACGCAGGCGGGCATCCCGATGGCCGCGCATGATCGCCGCCACGGAATCGGGCAGGGTCAGCTCGCCGATTCCCGCGCCGATCAGCAGCGTACTGACGCCCAGGCTGATGGGTTCGTCGCGCGTCTCGCCGCTCATGCTGCTGTCTTCGAGCACTTCGGCCGCATAGGCCGCGATGGCCCGCGATACGGCAAGGCTGAGTTGTCCGCCGGAAAGCTGGCCAATGCGACCGATGCCAATGACGATGGCCTCTTTAGCGTACTTGTCGTCGCCTTTCCGGCGGTAGAGGGCGTAGGTGCCCAGGGCGCCGGCATGAAGTCCGGCGTTGAGGCGCCTCTGCATGCGGCCGCCCAGGGCCTGGTCGAGAAGCTTCTCGGTAAATTCGAGGGAAGTGGCCCCCCAGCTGTGGCCGACCATCACCGCCGATTCGGCATAGAGCAGATCGCCGTGGAGCACACGGACCTCGGCGCGGTAGCCGCCACGGCTGCCCTTGCGGGCAGAGCGAAGGGTGCCGCCGGTGGCGGCGGCGAGGAGTTCGCCACGGCTGGGGAAGAGCGCTGCCTCGCTCTCTTCCGTGCGCCAGACCTGGGACTGGGTACTGCCGCGGGCGGCTGGCGGTTGGCTTGCCAGCTTGTCGGTACGCCCGCGTTCCAGAATGTCCAGATAGCCGTCGTAGGCGTCGCTGGCCTTGGGCAGGTCGCCATGCGCGGCCCGCACGTAATACGCGCGCTGGTTATCCTTGCAGCTTTTCGGGATGCCGGTGGCCCAGGGAACGCGGCCGTCGCCTTCGGGCGTGGCCATGAGCTGGAATCGTCCTTTGGCGTCGATCAGCGCTTTGTCAGGGGTTTGGTCGGCCATGCCGGCCACGTACACGAGGCGCGAGCTCGAAAGGAGCGGGTCGGCGCCAAGGGTGCGCCAGATTTTCCCGGACTCGGCGAGAACGTTCGCGATGGGGAGCGGCCATTTGTCTTTGCCGTCGGCTTTCTTGAAGGCTTCCCAGGTGGCGAGTTCGCGAATGGCCTTGTCGTCGCCATTGTCGGTAAAGGGCAGGAGCTCCATGACGCCAGGGAAATGGATGGCGGTCTTGAGAAGTTCCTCCTGGGAGTGGCAGAAGTCGAGAAGGGCGAGCTGGCGGAAGAAGGTGTCGCGCCCGGTGAGGAGCAAGGTGATGGCGTGGGAGCCCTGGTTGGGTGTGCCGAGCATCAGCACTCGCGGGTCGCCGGGGTGGTTGTTCCATCGCTCCCACAAATCCTTGTCACTGGCGAAAGCGGCCCGCAGGAGCACGCCACCCATGGAATGGACGACGAAGTGCACAGGTTTGCGTGAGCCCTGTGTCGCGTCCAGGGAGCTTACGATGCGGGCTGTCACATCTTTCAGCGCATCGCTCAGGGACTTGCGCCAGTCATAGCCGTGCATCGTCACCTTGTAGCCGCGTTGGCGCAGCGTATTGGCGAGGGGCACATACGTGTCGGCAAGGGGTCCGCCGGCGGTGACGACGGTGCTATCGATATTCAGCTTCTTGCAAAAGGCGCCGCCCGCGAGGGCGAGGAGGTTGGCCCAGGTCTCGTTCTCATTGACCAGCAGCTCGGAACCGCACAGCCCCGGGATGAGGATCACCGTGCCGCGTGCGTCCGAATCCTTGGGGTCGTCCCGCTCACGCGGGCTGAACCACCCCCGGGCATGTTCGCCAGTGCCGTCGGCGAGGGGCCACTCGCCGAGATAGTCCTTGAATAGGCTGTCGGCATCGTCCGCGTGGGTAAGGGCGGCGGCGACGGCAGTGGCGCTGTCCTCGTTGCGGAAGTAGCTGAAGTGATTGACGTCAGCCCCGCTGCGAAACAAAACCTTGCAGCGCGGCCCAGTTTCCGAACGGCTGCGCTGGGTGCCATCGAGCATCGAGCGGGTGTCCACCACCAGGTCATGGTCGCGCTCGTAGTAGCGGTCGGCCAGCCAGATGCGCAGGGCCGCAAAACGATCGCCGTCCACCGGCGCCGCATCACCGGCGATGACATAGAGATCGCCGCGACCCCGCGAGGTGTTGATGATGCTCACCAGACTTGAGCCTGGCATCATGGCTTGCAGGCCGGGCAGTTCGTCCGGGCGGCGGCGGCTGGCGAGCACGGCGGCAACGGTCTCCCAGAGGGCGTCCACCCCGATGCCGATGAGTTGCGCCGCCGACACGCCGAAACTGCGTTTGCCGCTGGCCTTCATCTCGATGACGATGGCTGCGAGGACGAGGAGGGAGCTGAACTTGTCGAGCTTGTCACCCGCGAGACTTGTGCCCCGGGACGGGCACGCGGCGCGCACGAAACGGTCGACGGACAAGCCCGGGCGCTTGATGAGCTCGTCGATGAGTTGGCCCAACTCTTTCTTCAGCTTGTCGATGGCTGCATTGGCCGAGGTATTGCGGGTCTTTTCGGCATCCAGGGTTGCAAGGGCGCCCTTGAGGTCGAACTCCGCGGGGTCAAGGCATAGCAGCTCGCCGATCAGGCCGCCGCGGGAGTGGGACAGAAAACTGAGCGTGCCCTTTTTCGGCAGCAGGCGTGCCACCAGCAGCGCGTTCTCGATGGGGCTGCGGGTCAGGGTCCAGTGCTCCAGCGCGTATATACGATCGCCAAACTGCTTGCACAGGGCTTTCCATTTATCTGTCTGATCGGTCCACAGCCGGGAAAAACTGCCTGCGGTGCTGGACGCCGTGCCGTGCAGGAGGATGAGTACAGGGCCGCCGTCCGGAATGGGCGCCGTGAGGCGCGGACCGAGGCTGCCATCGCTGCGGACAGGGAACAGGCCTTCGGTGGGAATGGCCCGATTCTGGGCGCGCTCGACGATGGTGTCGCGCAAGTCATGATCGGGATGGATGTCGAGCCAGCGCAGGGCTGTAAGGGTCAGCTTGCCGAAGAGCCCCCGCTCAGCGCCGGGCAAGCCCAGGCTCGACGGAACAGTCCAGGCGCTTCCGTCATGGCTGACGCTTCGGGCGTCGACGGTGTCCGGGTCTGAGAGGCGCTCGCGCAGGTCTTCGGCCGTGGTCCAGAAATGCAGGTCGCCGTCGAGCTCGACCTCGACAAGGGCGCCGGCGGGGATCTCATCCAGCACAGGCAAGCTGGTCCCCCGGGCCGATTCGGAAGCGAGTTCGATACCAGAGGCCTTGATATCGGGGAAGAGCTCGCCGGTCTTTCCCTGGGCGGTAAGCCACAGGCTTGGGTTGTCCATCTTCTTGCCGATGACTTCGATCTTCACGCCGCCTGACACGCTGTCTCTCCCCGATCCCGTTCCTGTCATGATCATCGTTCCATTCTCTTGGAATGATGGTCGCCGTTTCGCGGAAGAATAGCCTTAACGCCTGCGGAATCAAGAGGCATGGGACTTAGGGCGCAGTCAGTCTGCTCAGAACTCCAGCAGCATCAGCCGCCGCCCGCCGGCTTCCCGTTTGCCCATCAGGCGAAAGCCCAGGCGGGCGAAGCGGCGGGTTCGGGCGGTGGAGACGAGTACCCGGCCGTGGGGGAAGTTCTCCATCACCCAGGCGATGCGGGCGGCGATGAGCGCCCGGGCGATGCCTTGACCACGGGCATGCTCAGCCACCGCCGAAAGGTAGAGGATGTGCGTGTCGCTGGCCCAGTCGGCGGCCTTGATGCCGCCCACGCCCACCACTTCATCTTGCTGGCGGCAGATGAAGAAGTGGCGGTAGAAGGGCGGTGCCGTGGGCTGAAGCTGTTCCACGATGCGTTCCAGCCCGTAGCGGTCGGGGTCGGCGAAGGCCTCATGGAGGATGCGGGCCGCCGCTTCCCGAGCGGGCTGATCGGCCGCGTGGAGGGTACTGAGGTGCAGTTCGCCGTTTGGCGCGTCGGTCTTGATCGCGTTCTCCCTGCCTTCCAAGGCGGCGGCATTCGGACGCTATTGAAGCCGCGCAATGTTGCAGCGGTGTTGCGACCGGCCGACTTCCCCTTGGCCCGGAGCGGGTCAGGGAACGACGAAGAAGCGGTATTTGCGGGGGAGGTTGCTGCGCAGTTGGACGGGGCCGCCCCGGGTGCGCACGGCAGCGCTGGGGTCCCGGGTATACACCTTGATCTTGGGCGAGGGCTCGGCCAGCAGGCGGTCGGCATCACAGCGCACCACGCCGCCTTCGGTCTGACGGTTGATGCACTGGGACAGCCAGGCGGGGCCGATGATGGGGGTTTCGGGAGGGGCTTCTTCGACGATGATCTCCCCCACTCTGGTGTCCGGCCTGTCGATCTTCCCGTCGGCCTTTCCATCGGTCTTCACGGCAGGCTTGTCGCTGCGCGGGGGGCGTGGCTTGGGTGGTGCCGGGCGGCTGGCGGCGCCGGTGTTGCTGTCGTCCCGACTGCCGGCGGCGGTGCCGGGAGCGGGGGCGGTCTCGGGAGTGGAGGGGGCAGTGGTGCAGGCTGCCAGGATGCTGGCCGAGAGAAGCGCGGTAAGAAGGGGGTTGAGTCGGTTGGGTTTCATGGCGATCCTGCTTTGCAGCGCAGGATCTTAGCATGCCGCCGGATTCGCTTTGGGTGCCCCATATCCTGTCGGGCGCCGGCTTGGCACCGTGTTCGGCCGCGGGATGCGGCAGGCCGGGGATCAGAAGGCGCGGCCGAGCTGGCTTGAGTTCTTCGGGTCGCGAAACACCAGGGGGCGCGTCAAGCGCGGTTTTTCCGCATCGGCAAGGGCGGCGTCGATGAGGGCGTGATCGGGGGACTTGGGGCACACCGGGTCGGTGGCGCCGGGGTCGCCGGTGAGCATGAAGGCCTGACAGCGGCAGCCCCCGTGGTCTTTGTCCTTGTCATCGCAGCTCTGGCAGGTGGACGGTAGCCAGGCGGTGCCGCGGAAGCGGTTGAAGAGCGGCGATTCGTGCCAGATCCAGTCGATGCTGTGATCGCGCACATCGGGAAACTCCAGCCCCGGCAGCATACGGGCGGTGTGGCAGGGCAGGGCGAGGCCATCGGGGGTGATGGAGAGAAAGACTTCGCCCCAACCGTTCATGCACTTTTTGGGTTTCCTGGTCTGGTAGTCGGGGGTGACGAAGAGGATGCGCATCTTCTTGCCGAGCCGGGCCTTCCAGCGTTCGGTCACGGCCTCGGCCTCGGCGAGCTGGGCGGCGCTGGGCATGAGCGCTTGCCGGTTGAGGAAGGCCCAGCCGTGGTACTGGGTGTTGGCCAGCTCCAGGTATTCGGCGCCGATCTCCACGGCCATCTCGATGATGCGGTCCAGGTGGTCGATGTTGGTCCGATGCAGCACACAGTTGATCACCGTGGGGTAGCCGGCGGCCTTGGTCATGGCGGCCACTTTGCGCTTGAGGTCGAAGGTGCGGGTGTTGGTGATGAGGTTGTTGGCTTCGCGGGTGGCGTCCTGAAAGGAGAGCTGGATGTGGTCCAGGCCGGCGTCCTTCAAGGCGGCAAGGCGGGCTTCGGTAAGGCCCACGCCGGAGGTGATGAGGTTGGTGTAGAAGCCAAGCGCGCGGGCTTCACGGACCAGGATCTCGATGTCGTCCCGGACCAGGGGTTCGCCGCCCGAGATGCCGAACTGGGCGGCGCCCAGGGCGCGGGCCTCGCGGATCACCTTGAGCCAGTCATCGGTGGACAGCTCGGGCCCGGCCTGGGC
>JAEUNV010000438.1 GCA_016790385.1 Zoogloea sp. | reverse complement strand
CTGCTGGTGCGCCGCGCCGCGACCGCCCGCTTCGGTCAGGCGGCCTTCGGGCGGGTGTATGGCTTCGTCTATTCGGGGCTGGATACGGGCCTGGCCCTGGCGCCGCTGGTGTTTGGGGGCCTGATGGACAGGGGCCGCTTCGCTGCGGTTCTGATCGGCATCGCCGTGCTCCAGGTACTGGCGATAGGCACGGCCATGCGAGTGGAGCGCAGCTGACCCGTTTCGCCCGGCTGGGTACTCCCGCGGTGCGATCCAGGCGCCGCGCCGCGGTGCCGGGCATCCCTTGACCCGCCATTTCCCGGGCCGGAAGACTAGGGCCCGCTTTCATCCCCGTTTCCCGCGCAGCCCTTCTTGTTCCCTTGCGTCAGCGGGACTTATTCCATGCCTTGCGCCAGATCTTTGGGCGGGCTGGTTGCACGTTGATACATATCAATATTCGAATATACGAACATTCTAAAATCTCCTCGTGCTGATTTTGCAGTGCACCACCTGGTTGGATGGTTCGCATGAGAGGGGGGCGTATGCAAGTGCTCAAGAGGGTGTCCATCGCGCTGGCGATGGCGGTGATGATGGGGTCGGCGTTCTCGGCGACCGAACAGAAGGCGGGGGCGCCAGACGCGGCGTTGCTCAAGTCAACCGCGGATCACAGCAAGTTTAAGGAGCTTCAGCGGCCGTTCCAGTCGGGGCCGGAAGTGACCAAGGCCTGCCTGACCTGCCACACCGAAGCCGCCAAGCAGATCCACCAGACCCAACACTGGAAATGGGAATACGTGAACCCCGGCACAGGGCAGACCCTGGGCAAGCGCCACGTCATCAACAATTTCTGCACCTCCGTCTCGTCCAACTACAAGTCGTGCGCCAGTTGCCACATCGGCTACGGGCTCGACGACAAGTTTGACTTTGCATCCCAGGAAAACGTCGATTGCCTGGTCTGCCATGACGCCACCGGCAAGTACAAGAAGCCGGGGGGGTTTTCCGGCCATCCGGTAACCAAGGACACGGAGTTTCCTCCCGGGTCGGGCAAGATCGTCCGTGGCATCGACCTTCAGGCAATCGCCCAGAAGGTTGGCAAGACCCGCCGCGAAACCTGTGGCACCTGCCACTTCTACGGTGGCGGCGGCGACGCCGTGAAACACGGCGACCTGGACAGTTCCCTGGATCGTCCGGACAAGGCTCTGGACGTGCACATGGACGCCGAGGGCAACAACTTCACCTGCGCCACCTGTCACAAGACCGAAGGCCACCAGGTTCCGGGCAGCCGCTACGCCCCGACCGCCATGGACAAGGGCGACGCCCATCTCCGCGGCAAGGCCGACAGCACCAACCCGGCCACCTGCCAGGCCTGCCACGGCCAGACTCCCCACGGAATGGCCAAGCTCAACGACCACACCGACAAGGTGGCCTGCCAGACCTGCCACATTCCGGCCTTCGCCCGGGGCGACATGCCCACCAAGATGTCCTGGGACTGGTCCACGGCCGGCAAGCGTGATGCCAAGGGCAAGCCACTGGTCATCACCAATGACGATGGTCACGTGACCTACAACGGCATCAAGGGTGATTTCGTGCTCGAAGAGAACGTGCGCCCCGAATACATGTGGTTCAACGGTTCGGTGAAATACACCCTGATGGGCGACGACATCGACAAGAACCGCCAGCCCATCGCCATCAACACCTTTGAAGGCGGCCCGAATGACGGCAAGTCGATGATCTGGCCGGTCAAGCTCTTCCGCGGCAAGCAGCCCTTCGATCCGGTCAATCGCACCCTGGTGGTGACCCATCTGGCTGGCGAGGACGACACCGCCTACTGGAAGAACATGGATTGGGAAAAGGCCATCGCGGCGGGCATGGCCGCCGTCGGCAAGCCGTTCTCGGGCAAGGTGGATTTCATCGAGACGGTGGCGATGTGGCCGATCACCCACATGGT
>JAEUNV010000427.1 GCA_016790385.1 Zoogloea sp. | reverse complement strand
CGGGTATTGCTTCCTGATGCTCACCACCGCCAGGCGGTAGGAGCAGCCCTCGGGGGGCAGGTAGAAGTCGACGATCTCGGTGAATTGCTTCTGGAGCAGGGGCACGAAGACTTCGTTGAGGGCCACCCCGAGCATGGCCGGTTCGTCGGGCGGCTTGCCGGTGTAGGTGCTGTGGTAGATCGGATCGGGCCGGCTGGTGATGCGCTCGATGGTGAATACCGGGAATTCCGCCTGCTCGTTGTAGTAGCCGGTATGGTCGCCGTAAGGCCCCTCAAGCGCCATCTCACCCGGATGGATCACGCCTTCGAGCACGATCTCGGCGGAGGCGGGCACTTGAAGATCAGAGCCGAGGCACTTGACCAGCTCAGTCTTGGCCCCGCGCAACAGGCCGGCGAACTGGTACTCGGAGAGGGAATCCGGCACCGGCGTGACAGCACCGAGGATGGTGGCCGGATCGCAGCCCAGCACCACCGCCACCGGGAAGGGCTTGCCCGGATTGGCCTTCTGGAACTCGAGGAAATCCAGCGCGCCGCCCCGATGGGCCAGCCAACGCATGATCACCTTGTTGGGGCCGAGCACCTGCTGGCGGTAGATGCCCAGGTTTTGCCGGGTCTTGTTGGGGCCGCGGGTCACCACCAGGCCCCAGGTGATCAGGGGTGCCACATCGCCGGGCCAGCAGTGCTGGATGGGCAGGCTGGCCAGATCCACGTCCTTGCCTTCCTTCACCACCTGCTGGCACGGCGCCGACGACACCACCTTGGGCGACATGTTGAGCACCTGCTTGAACATGGGGAGCTTGTCCCAGGCATCCTTGAGGCCCTTGGGTGGCTCGGGCTCCTTGAGGAAGGACAGCAGTTTGCCCACCTCGCGCAGGGCAGCTTGCCAGTCGTCACCACTCACACCCATGCCGAGTGCCACCCGCTGCGGGGTGCCGAAGAGGTTGGCCAGCACCGGCGTGGAATGCCCCTTGGGTCGCTCGAATAGGATCGCCGGGCCGCCGGCGCGCAGCACCCGGTCGCAGATCTCGGTCATTTCCAGATGGGGGTCGACCTCGACGGAAATCCGCTTGAGCTCCCCCAGGCGTTCCAGTTGAGAGATGAAGTCACGCAGGTCGGTATAGCGCATGGGGGCAGACTGTCGAGATGTCGGGACGGATGAAAAAGGGGCCGCAAGCGCAGCCCCGTGGTAATGGCATGAACCCGGACTCAGTCCAGCAGGCCGTTGATCGCCTTGATGTCGTCCTCGCCCAGGGTGCCGGCGGAGGCCTTGAGCTTGAGCTGGGCCATCAGGGTGTCGTAGCGGGCCTTGGCGAGCTTCTGACGGGTGTCGTAGAGCTGGCTCTGGGCGTTGAGCACGTCGATGTTGATGCGCACCCCCACGTCGTAGCCCAGCTTGTTGGCATCCAGGGCCGAAGCCGAGGACACCTGGGCGGCCTCGAAGGCCTTCACCTGGGCCAGGCCACTGGTCACTCCGAGGTAGGCCTGACGGGCATTCTGGGCCGAGGTGCGACGGGCATTGTCGAGATCCGCCGTGGCCTTGTCGCGCAGGGCTGCGGCCTCGCGCACGCGGGAGCTGACCGCCCCGCCCTGGAACAGCGGCAGGTTCATCTGGAGGCCCACGACCGTCGAGCGGATGTCGGTATTGACGAAGTTGGCCAGGGCATTGGCGGTGGCACTGTTTCCGTAGGAGGCCACCACATCGACGGTGGGCAGATGCCCGGCGCGGTTACGTTCAACTTCACGGCCGGCGATCTCGTCGGCAATCTGGGCGGCCTGCACCGAAAGGTTGCTGCCCTCGGCGGCGCTCACCCAGGCCTGGATGTCGGCCGGTTCGGGGCGGCTAAGGGCGACGCCCTTGCGCAGGCTCTTGAGGGTGTCGGGCTCCTTGCCGGTGAGCACCAGCAAGGCATGGCGCTTGACCGCCAGATCGCTCTCGGCGGCTATCACCTGGGCGGAAGACAGATCGGCGCGGGACTGGGCTTCATGCACGTCGGTGATGGTGACGGTGCCGACCTCGAAGCTCTTCCTGGCCAAGGCCATTTGCTGGGTGTTGGCCTCGTACAGGGCCTTGGCCGCGGCCAGGGTGTCCTGGGCGCCGAGCACATCGAAATAGGCCTGGGCGGCACGCAGGGTCAGGTCCTGCCGGGCAAGCTGGTACTGCGCTTCGGAGAGGGTGGCCTGCAATTCACCCTGCTTGTATTGAACCCAGTTCTGCCAGCGGAACAGGGGCTGGGTCAGCTGGGCCTGCCAGCCATTGCTGTTGTACCCGCGGGAAACATCGGGATTGAGATGCTTCAGGGTCAGGTCGTTCCAGGTGGTGTTACCCGTCAGGGAGAGGGAAGGCAGCAGCAGCGCACGGCCCTGGGGCAGCTTTTCGACACCGGCTTCGCGGGAGGCGCGGGCGGAAGCCAGCACCGCATCGTAGGCCAGTGCATCGCGGTATACCTGCTCAAGGTCCGCAGCCGCCGCGCCGGTCGCGGTCAGCCCCGCTGCCAGCGCCAGTGCGACTGCCAATGCAACAGGTCGCGCATTCCGTCTCATCAGGTTCTCCGTCCGTTCGTTCGGGTACATCAATACTGGGGCATGGACGGGTCCACCTGCACCGCCCACTGGGCCACCCCGCCGGCCAGATTGATCAAGTTGGAGAAGCCCTGGCGCTCCAGGAACATGGCCACCTGCATGCTGCGCCCGCCGTGATGGCAGATCACCACGATCTCGGCGTCCGGCTCAAGC